>JBKJSZ010000022.1:0-3507 GCA_046593675.1 Ferruginibacter sp. | reverse complement strand
GGTGTTCCTACGCAAACAGATAAAGCAGATTGAGTAAATGAAGCTGTAATATTACAAACAACTTGAGAGCATATTACTGTTGTAGTAACCGTAGCCATATTCGCAGCGCTGTATATTGTTCCCACATAGGGAAAATTATTAATAATAATACTATTTGCTACATTTGTAGGAGTATAACCAAAACCTATTCCTCCCCATGTAGTTGTATTACATCCGCCAGATACACCGTTTGCATCTGTTTTTAATAGAAACGCTTTGCCAGTTACGTTTTCCCTACCTGAAACAATATATCCTCCGTCTGGTGTAGGGAAAACAGTATTAGCAATATCATCGCCACCTATGTTATATTCTTTTTCCCACTGGATAGACCCTGTTGAAGTTGTTTTTACTAAAATAACATTAATATTGGGAGATATACCTGTGTAGCCTGCAGATATATATCCACCATCTGGGGTTTGTTTGGTAGAATAGAAATAGTTGTTCCCTGCATCACCATATGCTCTGAACCACTGAGTTGTTCCCGTGGAGCTAAGTTTTAAAATAAATCCATCCTGACCACCTTGCCCGTATGAATTTGTGAATCCTGACACCATATATCCACCATCGGTTGTTTGTTGAGTAGAGTTTGGCGTTAGAAGAGTGAAAGCCGGACCGTTGATTTCTCTCGCCCATGTTGTAGCGTAAGCAGATGTATATTTTGCAACAAGGATCTTTTCTTGACTATAACCTGAGTTCGTCCCCAAGACGTAACCGCCATCTGACGTTTGCTGACCGTATGAATAATATAAACCAGTGCTACCTGAATATGCATTTTTAGTTGCAGCTACACTTCCATTAGGATTAAAGGTTACCCAGTTAAGCCCTCCACCATCTGGAGCAAGAACTGCTAATCCATTAGTTGTAGTAGTATATATAGCTCCTATATTACCATTGCCACCTAAAGAGTCATTTTTACTCCATAAAACATTTCCGTTCACATCTGTTTTAATAATAGAGCTACCTGCTAAGTAGTAATTGCCATCTGAAGACTGAGCTAAATAATTTGCTCCTCCTGAATTAGAACATAAATAACTTTTTGCCCATTGCACATTACCATTGGCATCGTATTTTGTTAGGCCCGGACTTCCCATTGAAGCATAGCCACCATCTAATGTGGTAATCATGCTCCCGTATGTACCAGAACCAACGCTTGTATAAGTATTTTGCCAGTTTGAATTTGTAATCGCGGGAGTTACATTAATAAATGAAAAAGCAGTGTCAGAACAAGCTCCGTTGGATGTAATAAGAGTAATGGTATGCATGCCTGCCGAAGATAGAGTGAGAGAAGGGGTAGCTGCAGATGAGAAGGAAACCCCGTTGTTAAGCCATGAATAAATTGTGGCATTGCTACTGTTGTTTGTAAATGTAACGGAGGAGCCTATCACACCAAAATCTGAGCTTTGTGTAAATGCTGCATTAACAAAACAAGAGGATGCACTACAAATAGTTGTTGTTGTCACAGATCGGCTGTTATCAGACGCAATAATGGGACTTAAAGGAAAAGGATTTGGCGCACCAATTGGTTGTGCTGTATATGCCGGCGCACAGTTTAAATTTATTCCATTCCAATTGCTAGTATTGCAATTACTTGCCATTCCATTGCCATCAGTTTTTAAAAGATATGTTGAGCCACTGCTAGTTCTGCCAGATAAAATATAACCGCCATCAGTATTTTGCCACACCGAAAGCCCCAGTTCAGATGAGCCTAAATCATATTGTCTTTGCCATTCAGTAACTCCTGCAGCGTTAGTTTTTACGAGAATAATATTTGCGCCGAGCGAGGTATAGCCAACAGCGATACAACCTCCATCAGTTGTTTGTTTTGTAGAATAAAAGTAATTATCGTTTGCATCACCAAACGCTCTATACCAGACAATATTGCAATTCGAATCAAGTTTAGTTATAAATCCATCAGTCAATCCTTGCCCATAATTAGTTGTATATCCGCTTACTAAAAAGCCTTTATCTGAAGTTTGTTGGCAGGATTTTGCATTATTGTACATATTGGTACTTCCAATCAAATTTGTTTTAATAGCATTTAAGGAAGCATTAAACTTAATAATCTTAATTTGTGTATTAAACATAGAAGTTTTATCAGTACAAGCAACAATATAACCTCCGCCGCTAATCTTTTGACCATACGATTCTTTAATTTGGCCTGCGGCACCTGGAGAATAACCTGCAGATTGAAGAGTATTACCGTTCACATCCATGCTTATAATTATGCCCGAAGAACTACTACCCTGACCGAAAACAACCACGCCATTTGTTGATGTTGATGATATAGCCTGAACTTCAGTAACAGAAGTTGTATTGGGATCGTATTGCGACCAAAGCATTGCGCCGTTTACATCAGCTGCAACAACAAACATGCTGCGATTACCGGATGTGAAACTTTTTGATGTACCACCTAAATAGAAATTACCATTTGGCGCTTGAGTAAGACAGTTCCCTTCTTCATCGTCGGTACCGCCATAAATTTGTGCCCACTGTACGTTACCATTTACATCATATTTAGTCAGAACTATATCATTACCGCCCGAAGTAAGGGGAGCTGATGCTATACCAATGGAAGCAAAACCGCCATCAAGAGTTTGTATCACACTTCCACCATAGCTGGAATTTTGCGTTGTATTGAAGGTTTTTTGCCAGGTTTGACCTTTAGCAGAAACAATGGATAATAAAATCCCAATAATTAGTAGTTTGATTTTTTTCATGATGTTTGTTTTTAATTTATAATTGTTCTAATTCTTTGAATAAGGATTCCTTTTTACGGAGGGAAACGGGTATTTTACTTCCGTCCTTCATTAATACGAGCGCATCAGGTTTTGAGTAGCTATTCATAAACGCCATATTTATCAAATGCGATTTATGTATGCGCAAAAAGCCACGAGATGCAAACATAGTTTCGCACTCGCGCAAGGTTTTACTTAATACCATGTTTTTATTATCAGTAAAATGCAACTGAGTATAATTACGTTTACTTTCTAATCTTATTATTTCGTTAACATTTACCAAATCAATATTATTATTAGTTCTTATTGCAATTTTAGAGCCTTGAGATACTGTTTGTGTGAGCTTTACTATTTTTTCGGTTAAGGTATCTGACACTTCGTTAACTTTAACAGATGTTTTATGGTTTAAAATAAAACGATCTAAATCTTTTTTACAACTGGCATCATCAATAATTAAAAACCTCAACATAACTATTTTTTTTGTAAAGAACGAATAATTACATTTTTTGTATTCGATAAAAAAACAAGCGCCTAAAACAAAAAAACAAGTGCATGGATTTGGGAAATAAACGTTGGTTTATAGAGCATCCAATGCCTTAATTACATCTTCTTTTTTTCGGGTTGAAACGGGTATCTCCGTTTTATCTTTCATTATCAATAAAGCACCATCTTTTTTCTCTAGTCTTTCAATATATGCCAAGGTAACCAAATGCCCTTGATGGGTTCGTATAAA
>JBKJSZ010000346.1:0-5272 GCA_046593675.1 Ferruginibacter sp. | reverse complement strand
CGAAAATAAGCGTAGCATAATTCGGCAATTATTTTACGATCTTTTGAACCATATTTTGTATCAGCGGAAAAAAACTTTTTCAGGAAGGCAGCGAAAGGCTCATTCCCTTTAAATTGTTTAATTGCTTTAACGGCTGAACTAACATAAGAATGAAAGCGACTCATAAAACACTGAAATTATAATTCCAGCAGTGCATCTACAGGATCTTTTCCGAATAATAATAAAGATGGATTTTCCAGAAGTTGTTTTACCATCACTAAAAATCCAACCGATTCTCTGCCATCAATGATGCGGTGATCATAACTTACAGCTACGTACATCATCGGACGAATAACAATGGCACCATTCACTACAACGGCTCTTTCTACAATATTGTGCATACCTAAAATAGCACTTTGCGGAATATTAATAATCGGTGTACTCATCATGGAACCAAAAATGCCACCATTTGTAATAGTGAAAGTTCCACCTGTCATTTCCTCAATCGTTAATTTATTATTTTTTGCTTTCGTTGCCAGATCAATAACCGCAGCTTCCACTTCTGCCATACTTAAGCTTTCTGCATTTCTAATAACCGGAACAACCAATCCTTTTGGTCCGCTTACAGCTATGGAAACATCACAATAATCATGGTAAATAATCTGCTCTCCATCTATGTATGCATTTACAGCAGGAAATTTTTGTAAGGCAAAGCAACATGCTTTGGTAAAGAAACTCATGAACCCCAGGTTCACACCATGCAACTCTTTGAATTTATCTTTGTATTTTTTTCTGATCTCCATGATGGCACTCATATCTACTTCATTGAAAGTAGTGAGCATGGCTGTTGTATTTTTAGCTTCCACTAAACGACGGCTAATGGTTTTACGCAGGTTGCTCATTTTCTCCGGACGTTCCTCTCTGCTGAACTTTGCACCGACATTGCTTCTGCCCGGATTTTCAAGCGCCTGCATGACATCTTGTTTAAAAATCCGTCCATTACTTCCGGAAGGTGTAATTTTTTTGCTGTCTATTTTTTTATCCGCAATAATGGCTGCGGCCACGGGAGTTGCTTTTACATCTGCCGCCGGCGCAGGCGATGTAGACTTTGATTGCGGCTTTGGCGTAATTTCTTTTTGTTTCTCTTCCGGTGCTGGAGTAGTCGTCTCAGGTGATGCGGCAGCAGGTGCACCTTCTGGTTTGACAGCATCGGTATCAATGGTACAAACGATATCACCAATAGCTAATGTATCCCCTTCTTTGGCTTTTTGCGAGATGGTTCCCGCCTGTTCTGCGTTTATTTCAAAAGTTGCTTTTTCGCTTTCCAGTTCGGCAATCACTTCGTCTCTGTCTGCCCACTCTCCTTCTTTCTTCAACCATTTTACCAGGGAAACTTCGCTGATGCTTTCGCCAATTGCCGGAACTTTTATATCAATAGCCATTATGATCTTTTTTACTTGTGCAAAAATGCGTAAAAACAAGCAGGGTGCAAAAAGCATCTATAAAATAGATTTGCGCATGTGCTGGTATGGTTTATTCAATAAAAAAACCGGGCAATATGGCCCGGCTATTCTTTTAATTATAAATTTTTTTATCCCAGGAATCCACGCAACAGGTGGCATCCGGAAGCGGTTCTAAGTTTTTCTATGGCTTTATCTTTTATCTGGCGAACCCTTTCTCTGGTTAAACTGTAACGTTCACCAATATCTTCCAGGCTTAACGGATGATCTATACCCAATCCGAAAAAATACTGGATCACTTCTTTCTGTCTTTCTGTTAGTAAACTTAAGGAGCGCTCAATTTCTGTTTGAAGCGAAGCATCAATGGCCAGTGCTTTATCAGATCGTGCGGCATTATGATTTTCCAATACATCAATTAATGTACTTTCTTCTCCATCTGCCAATGGTTGATCTACACTTATATGCCTGCCACCTACACCAATCGTAGCTGCAATCTCTTCTACTTCCATATTAAGATATACGGCTAATTCCTCGGTAGTGGGTTCTCTTTCGAGTTCCTGTTCAAGGTGTGAAAAAGCACGGCTGATTTTGTTTGTTAACCCTACTTTATTCAAGGGCAATCTTACAATTCTGGATTGTTCGGCCAAAGCCTGTAAAATACTTTGGCGGATCCACCACACCGCATACGATATAAATTTGAAACCTTTCGTTTCATCAAACCGCTGTGCCGCTTTAATCAGCCCAACATTACCTTCATTGATCAGATCAGGTAAGGTTAAACCCTGGTTTTGGTATTGTTTGGCTACAGATACAACAAAACGAAGATTAGCTTTAGTAAGTTTATCAAGTGCTTTTTGATCTCCATTTCGAATTAAAACGGCCAGTTTAGCCTCTTCTTCAGGTGAAATAAGCTCTACTTTACCGATTTCCTGAAGATATTTTTCAAGACTCTGGCTTTCACGATTAGTGATAGATTTGGAAATTTTCAACTGGCGCATGCTCATAAGCCAATAATTTTAGGGTTTAGGATGAATCAAAGGGTAATTGATTGTTAAAACTTATTAACGTGAATAATTGTAAAATAATATGTGAAGAGAAAAATTAAATTGAAAGTCACCTTTCTTTAACGCTCGGTTTAAGCGATTACAGCCTTTAAAAAAGTTATTTAGAAAATAAACCCTAAAATATTTTGTCACGTAGATTATTTTTCTATAATTGCAGCGTTCAAGGTTATTTTAAAAAATAGGAATGAGTAAGAAAGTATTATATACATTAGAATATCCGGTTAGGTGTTCGCCCGGTATTTTGTATGAATTTTTAAGCACCCCGGCAGGATTGCAGGAATGGTTTGCAGATCTTGTAGATGAACGTGAAGGCGTTTACAGTTTTTCGTGGAATGGTACAGAAGAGAAAGCAGAATTATTAGACCATGAAGACAATAAATTTATCCGTTTCCGTTGGTTAGAAAACCACAAGGATGAATATTTTGAATTTTGCATCGATCGTTCTGAAGTGACCAACCAAACTATTCTTATAGTAAAAGATTTTGCAGAAAAGAAAGATATTAAAGATCAGAGCCAGCTTTGGGAATATCAGGTGAAAGATTTGTTTCACCGTTTAGGCAGTTAATGCAATAATGATCCGATATGCTGATAACATTTATTCAGCCTTTCGTGCATCTCATTCCATTGTTCCAGGTTAAATTTCTCTGCAAGTTTAATAAAGGCAGTTTGCTGTACAAAATTTTTCCATTCTTGCATGCTGTGTAATGGCGTATAATTATTTGTCCCAAAATGATGTTGCCATGGATCTTTATAAATGCTTATAAAAAAAGTGGAAGGCAAGATTTTGTCTGCATTAATTAATTTATCCCGGTAAAAGTCAAGATATTTCCCTGACAACTGTAACGTTACACTGAAAAAATTTCCCCATAAAAACATTGTGCGAACAGCCAATACATCCTGCCCGGAAAATATTCTCGGACAATCAAGAATCATATACGGCATTTGAAGATATTGCTCACCTTTTGAAATTTTAGGTTGTATAACATCACGTTGTATGATTTCCGGAAAATGTTGAATAATGTGAGATTCTACAGAAGGAATGCATTCAGTTAATAAGCTGTTTACTTTCTGCATTATGGAATGCTTCAGCAGAATAAATTCTTCAACTTGCACCATTTGCATTTCCTTGGGTGAAAGGTTTACATTTGTTGATGAAGGCATAACGAAAAGATACAAAGATCTTTATTGCATTTTTGAAGTATGATTAAAAAGCTGGACAAACTTATTTTAAGATCATTTTTGGGGCCATTTATAGCCACGTTTTTTATTGCATGTTTTGTATTGATGATGCAGATCTTGTGGAAATATGTGGATGACCTCGTAGGTAAAGGGCTCGACTTTTTAACAATTGCCAAATTTTTATGGTATGCCAGTGCTTCCTTGCTTACGCTCGCAATGCCGATCGCCATTTTGATTTCTTCTATTATGACTTTTGGAAACCTGGGAGAAACTTTTGAATTGGTTGCAATAAAATCCGCAGGTATTTCTTTATTACGTTTTATGCGGCCCATCGCTTTATTTGCGGTTCTACTTTGTTTTATCACATTCCTGTTTGCGAATTATGTAATACCCTTTGCCAATTTAAAATTCATCACACTTTATAATGACATTTTTTATAAAAGACCCGCTTTCGATTTGAAAGAAGGTGTTTTCTTCACTCATATTCCTGGATATGCCATTAAAGTAGATAAAAAAGAGTCAGATGGAAAAACAATTCGCAATGTGTTGATCTATGAACAAAGCAACCCGATACAGGATAATATGATTGTGGCAGAAAAAGGAATTATGAAAATTTCTGATGATAAAAATTTTTTAGAATTCAATTTAGAAAATGGATACCGTTACCAGGAACAGGGAAGATCCATGGATACCACCAATGAATTTATACGATTAAAATTTTCGTCATTTAAAAAATTATTTGACCTCAGCATTTTGCAAAAACAAAATACATCTGACAGTGTTTTTAAAAACAATTACCGAATGTTGAGTGCAAGGCAATTATCAAAAGACATTGATTCCTTAAAAAAATTGAATGACAGCATGGTGTTGAGGAGGAAATATTTTATTGATACATATTTTCATTTTAAAGAGCCATCGGATAGCTTATGGAAATCTGTGAAAATTCCTCCAGGCAAAATAAAAGACTGGGTACCTGATTCATTGAAGATGGAAGTAAATAACCGGGCGCTTGCTTATACCGGAGATCTTAAAAATTCTTTGCAATACGGATGGATGGAGATTGACACCCAAAAAGCCGAAATCAAATCCAACAGCATTGAATGGCACCGGAAATATTCCATCTCATTTATTTGCCTGATATTATTTTTTATAGGAGCACCTCTGGGATCAATCATTCGAAAAGGAGGATTAGGAATGCCATTAGTGGTTGCCATCATTATGTTCCTGGCATTTCATCTACTGAATATGTTTGGAGAAAAGTTTGTAAAACAAAATTTATTGGATCCCTATATTGGTATGTGGCTTGCGGTAATCATCCTAACTCCTGTTAGCATATTCTTTACCTATAAAGCCATGCAGGACTCACAGTTATTTAATAAAGAATTATACATACGCTTCTTTAGAAGGTTGAAGCCCGTTGTACAGATCTTTTCAAAAAAATAAAACGCTTTTATGCAATCTGAAAACAGTCGCAGAAGATTTCTAAAAACAACATTGAAAGGAACTGCCCTCATTGGTATCAGTACTGCCGGAATGAGTGAACTACTTTCTTCCTGCAGCGGATCAAAAAAAAACAATACGGTGCCTTCT
>JBKJSZ010000334.1:0-3013 GCA_046593675.1 Ferruginibacter sp. | reverse complement strand
TATGAAATTTGTTTTTGAATCAGGGGAATTTTATAAATTAAAAGGCTACAATTATCGTGCTTGCCTGACCCAAAAACCCATAAACTCCATTTTTTGTATCCGGTTATTACAATGTCTTAATATTGTACATCTAAATTATGTGGAAAAAACTCCGGTTCCTTCTGGTTTACTTTTGTTTTTATCTGTTGTTATTCGAAGCAGCCAGGTTGTCTTTCCTGTTATTCAATCGTTCTCTGATTATTAGTGATGGTGTATATTTTTCATTATGGTACGGGTTGAGAATGGATGTATCCATGTCAGCTTATTTAATCCTGCCAGTTCTGCTGTACTTTCTCATAAAAGTTTTATCCGGACAACCCATCAAAAAAAAATTTATTTCCGTTTATTCCGCTATCATTATCTCATTCTCCGTTTTTTTGATGGTAACAGATATGGGTTTATTTAAAGCCTGGGGTTTTAGATTAGATGCAACGCCTCTAAAATATATAAATCACCCTAAAGAAATGTGGGCAAGCATCAGCCATTTACCACTATTCTGGATTTTTATTTTTATTTTGATTATCATTTGGTTACTCATTAAACTGATGAACAGGTTGATTGTAAAATTTCTAAAATATGTAAACTTTAATTCTCATAATAAATGGCTGGATGGATTTGTTTTATTAATCTTTTCTACAGGCATGATTATTCCGATCAGAGGTGGATTTCAACTGGCTCCTTTAAATCAAAGTGGTGTATATTTTTCTACAGACAATTTTTCTAATCAATCTGCCATCAACCCCGTTTGGAATTTTATATATTCCTTGAATCACCATGTTGAAAGTACCATTAATCCTTTTGAAATTGGTTCCATTGAAGAAGCTGAAAAACTTACAAAGGATATATTTAAAAATTCAGATCAACATCAGCAATACATTGATCTTTCTAAAAATAAACAACCCAATGTGTTGGTAGTTGTCTGGGAAAGTTTTACGAAAAAAATGGTGGATCTATCAAGAGATGGTATCGAGATCACACCCGGTTTTAATCAGCTAAAAAAAGAAGGAATTTATTTTCCTGAGCTTTATGCAACCGGCGACAGAACGGATAAAGGAATAGTGGCTGTTTTAAGTGGCTATCCTGCGCAGCCCACATCTTCAATTATAAAAACACCCGGTAAGGCAGCAAAGCTTCCAATGTTGTCTAAGATATTTGCAAAACAAAATTATCATACGGCATTTTATTACGGAGGTGAACCCGAATTCGCCAATATGAAAGCGTATTTATTACAGGGCGGTTTCAAAAATTTTGTGTCAATAGATGACTTCAGTGCTGCAGAGAAAAACAGTAAATGGGGAGCGCATGATGATGTGGTTATGAAAAAAATGTTCGCGGATCTACAGCATATGCAACAGCCTTTTTTTACAACGTGGCTCACCTTGAGCAGTCATGAGCCATTTGAAACACCAGTAAAAAAAGTAATCGAAGGATCCGATGATGAAAGTTTATTTTTAAATGCAATGCATTATACAGATGCTAACATTTATGAGTTGGTTTCTCAATGCAAAAAACAAACCTGGTGGAAGAATACTATTATGATAATTGTGCCGGATCATGGAAGCCGGTTGCCCGTAGCAAAAAACAAGTCTGATGATTTTAAAATATCCATGTTGTTTTTGGGTGGAGCTTTAGATACAAATGGTATAACTATTAATACTGTGGGATCACAGATTGATATGCCGTCAACATTATTAAATCAATTGCATTTACCTTCAGAACAATTCAAATGGAGTAAAGATTTATTGAATCACCGGTCCGCTCATTGGGCTTATTTCGCGTTTAATAATGGATTTGGATTTATGGAAAATTTGTCTGGATTTGTGTACGATAATACAGGGAAGATCCTTATTGAAAAAAAAGGAATGGTATCGGATAGTTTAATTAAAAAAGGATTGTTCATACAACAGTTGACATTTGCAGATTATCTTTCTAAATAATTTTTAAATATTCGTCTTTCAGACTTACTACCTAAGGATTGTGTTTAAAAGATATGAAATGTCACTTACTCCTTGGTGCATAATGGTTAATGTAATTTACTTTCTGGCAGTCTATCACTTTGCGCTTAAAAAGTTTTAAAAAGATGCACTATTTATCAAATATATTCTTACTTTTGCGCCCCAATTAGTTCTTTTTGAATAATGCTACGGCATTGGGAGTTTACCGGAAATCCGGCGAACGTTAACACCAAAAATGTAAAAAATGGCAAAAGAAATCACCGGCTATGTGAAACTCCAGTGTAAAGGAGGACAAGCCAACCCAGCACCACCCATCGGGCCAGCTCTTGGTTCTAAAGGTGTGAACATCATGGAGTTCTGCAAGCAGTTCAATGCTAGAACGCAGGACAAACCAGGAAAGGTATTACCTGTATTAATTACAGTGTATGCAGACAAATCCTTTGATTTTATCATCAAAACTCCACCGGCCGCCGTTCAGTTAATGGATGCAGCTAAAATCACCAGCGGAAGTAAAGAACCCAATCGTGTAAAAGTTGGTAAGGTTTCATGGGCACAGGTAGAAGAGATCGCTAAAGATAAAATGGCTGATCTTAATGCTTTTACTATGAACAGCGCTATGAGCATGGTTGCAGGAACCGCACGCAGCATGGGATTAACAGTGGAAGGTAAAGCACCTTGGGAGAATTAATTGTCAACCTTTAGCCTCTGCAAAGAAGGCATCCTAAATTAAAAAACATGATTACTAAAAAAAGAAAAATAGCAAATACAAAGGTTGATGCTAATAAAGCTTATACGCTTAAAGAAGCTTCTTCTCTTGTAAAAGAAATTAATACAACAAAATTCGACAGTTCAGTAGACGTTCACGTTAAACTGGGTGTGGATCCTAAGAAAGCTGACCAGGCGATCCGCGGAACAGTTTCTCTTCCACATGGTACGGGTAAAACTAAAAAAGTGTTGGTTTTATGTACCCCTGATAAAGAAGCAGAAGCAAAAAATGCCGGTGCTGATTTCGTTGGATT
>JBKJSZ010000142.1:0-7285 GCA_046593675.1 Ferruginibacter sp. | reverse complement strand
CAGGAAAGTTTTTGATTTGTATAATCTGCTTCCATCAGTTGTAAGTGGAAATGTCATAGGCATTCCAAACACATTGTTAGCATTATCATACAAAGTAACTGTTACATTAACGGGAGTCATTCTTGTTTCAATTAAATCTGTTGCAAGGTTTTGGTAGAAATAAATGGTAACTGCATCATTCTGGTCCATACGGCTTGGAAAAAGGCGGTAAATTGCCGGAACATACGCAACTGGTGCAAATGGAAATTTAGGAGAATCTGATGTTTGTCTGCTTCCGGTTTTTGTTTTTACCAGGAATTGAAAATGTTTCAATTGTCCGGGAGATAATCCAAACAAAGTTGTTCCTGTAAAAGTATAAGACCAGATGTTGCCACTCACGTTTGTAAATTTGGCAGCTGCCGGAGAATTACCAAAATCAGTATTTGTTGTTATTCCGTCACGTGGCGGATACTGAGCATCTGAAGAACCTCCATTTGCGAAAATCCAGATATATACTTCGGGTTCACCTGCAAGGTTGGTTCCTGTAAGGTCAATTGTAAAAGTTACTACATCATCGCCTGTAAAAGTTGCAGGTGTAAAATTTACCGTATTGAATTGTGCAAATCCAACGTGGCAAAAAACCGTTACTAAAATAATGGATAATATTTTGCGCATATTATTATTTTAATTCTTTTGGAAATTATAGTTGTATTGAATAACCGGTTTTACTCCCTGAGATTTGATAACCTGTAATGTCAGCAAGCCGGAGGAGAGATTATTTAAAGCTCCGATTTTTGTTAAGACCGTATCGGTGCCGGCGATAAACTTGATATTGCCCGGAGTATTTAAATTATCTACGCCCCAAGAACCTGCGGAAAGTTTAAATATATGAGGAGCGTTTCCATAATTAATGGTAAAAGTAGAGGGCACATTAGCTGCATCATTGCTGAATACAACACTCATATCTGTGAATGGCGCAGCATCAGTTATATCTAACTGCTTTAAATTAACGTCAGGCCTTGCCGGATCCACAAAATTATTATTGGATGCTATCAGATCTATCTGGGTAACCGTTTTTAAATTCCATGTTCCTGCCAGTTGTGCAACCCTGTTCTGGGCCTGACCTATAGAAAAATCATTATCGGGCTTGCAGGAATCCATCACGCCAATAATCAACAGAAGCATTAAGAGGTTTACGATTTTTTTCATACTGATTAATTATTTATTTGAATTAATTACAACCTCCGATTGGATTTTGAACCATCAGTGGACTATATATCACTTCATTATTTGGAAATGGAAGTATAAGGCCCGGACAATTATATACAGAGCCACGTATGGTAACGTTTTCACCTTTTGCCCCAATCCTTTTTAGTTCCTGTAACCTGTTTCCTTCACCCACAAGTTCCAGCTCTCTTTCTCGCCTTGCTGCCTGAATAATTTCTGTTGCATTTGCATTATTGGGAAGCATTAAGGAAGAACCTGCACCATACGCTCGATCTATTATTAGATTCAGATCCATAATGGCACCCATTAGATTGGTTGCATTTTCTGCAGCCGATTCTGCTCGTATAAGTAATAATTCCGTCAGATGTATCACAGGCATTATGATGGATGCAGAATCAAATTTACCTAACAGGTAAAATCCATTTGTTGTACTGTACCATTCTCTTCTTACATCTGTAGGATTAGCAATAGCCCTGTTATAAAAGGAAGAGGTTAGGCGTAACGTTGGTAAACTTGCATTCAATGTATTATAATTTCCTCTGAGCCTTTGAAAACGACCTTGTGGGTTGGATGCTTCCGTTACTAATCCGAATATAATTTCAGATGAACCTTCGGATGAAAATCTGTTTAGAATTTCAGAATCAAAATCATAAGGACCATTTTCAATAACATCATCCGCATATTGAAGGGCATTAACAAAATCATTCATTTGAAAATACACTTTGGCCAGTAATGCTTTTGCTGCCCAATTGGTAGCATACACACCATTAACTCCGGGAAGTTTTGTTTCTGCTTCTTTTAAATCGTTAATGATTTGCTGATACACTTCCGCAACAGTACTTCTCTGAACCTGTTGACGGGTTGAATTCAATCGGAGCGGAATTCCAGGCAACGTGGAGGCATTGGCGGAGTAAGGTTGTGCATACATACGCACCAGATCAAAAAAGGCAAGGGCACGAAGGAATTTAGCATGCCCTTCATATTTAGTTTTATTTCCGGCATCCGCAAGATTTAAATTATCCAGCGTAAGATTTGCCTGGAAAACAATTTTATAAATCTGTGCATAAAAAGAAGAATTATCACCATTAAAAATATTTGTATTTCGGGTATAGATTCCCAGATAGTTACCACCTAATGTTGTACCATCTAAATGATCAGCAAGAAGTTCATTGTACACCTGGTAACTTCCTCCATAATAATCATCATGCGCCATAGCAAAATATGCTGAATTCAGTAAAGCAGCTATATCTGCATCGTTCCTTAGAATGGTAGATGCAGAAGTTCCGCCTATTTCATTCACCTCAATGGCTTTTTTGCAGCCCGTGTTCAAAAAGGTGAAGGAAATTATAACCAATAAACCTGAAATTGTTTTGAGCATTGTTACAATTTTTATTGTAAAAAATTAAAAATTTATATTCAATCCAAACTGCCACGTTTTAGCCTGAGGTGGAGTAAGGTAAGTTACATTCGGACTCATGTTTCTATCTGTTATGGATTCAGCATCCCTGTTTACTTCCGGATCTCCACCCTTGAATTTTGTCCATAAGAAAAGATTGGTAGCAGTAACAAATACACGCATACTGCTTACTTTAAATTTGCTTAAGTTAAAGGAAGCAGGAATGTTATAGGCAAGTGTCAGTTCTCTTAAGCGCATATAATCTGCATCGTATAGGAACATGGTAGAACTGAATGCATCTGCATTGGCAACACCGGGATATAATACATCATAAATCATTCTTGGATATCTCGTTATATCACCCGGGTTTACCCAACGGTCAAGAAATTCTCTTCTTACATTCCAGTTTACACCGGAGCTAACTCCAAGAAATTGCTTCTTTGCAGAATTATCCCACACCTGTAGTCCAGTTGAAAAAACGAATAAAGCTTTTAATTCAAATCCTTTAAATTTCAGATCACTTCCAAATCCACCGGTCCAATCAGGTATTAGTTTTCCTGCCGCACGACGGCTATTGGAAACATCAGGAAAAACCTTTGTAATTTTTCCGTCTGCACCTAACCATATTGGTAAACCATCTGCAGGATCTACGCCTTGATAAATAATAGTGTAAGAAGTTCCTACAGGGTATCCTTCTAATACCCGTGTTTCATTTGTTCCACCGAGTATGGCATCCGGAGCATATCCACCATTATCAACTACCTTATTATTATTATGTGCGGTATTTACAAATAGCGACCAGGATAAATTTTCCTTGGTGATGACATTACCTGTCAGAGAAATTTCGATTCCATCATTTCTGATCTTGCCAATATTTGCAAATGTTGTTCCGGTGCCTATACCATAACCTTCTTCCAGCGATACATTCATCAAAACATCTTTAGAAATTTTGTTGTAATATCCTATTTCACCGGTGATGCGTTTTTTAAATAATCGGAATTCTATTCCTGCATCGAAGTTGTTGGCTGTTTCCCATTTAAGACCGGGAACACCTACTCTGTTTTGTGCTATGGTAGGATTACCATTATAAGCTCCGCTTCCATTTCCTGCAGAGATATTCCATCTGTCCTGGTAACGGAAACTTGGGATAGATGCATTACCAGTAATTCCAAAGCTGGCTCTGATTTTTAAGTAATCAATCACGCTGATCTTTTTCATAAATGATTCATCACTTAACACATAACCAGCAGAAACCGCCGGGAAAAATCCATATTTATTACTGCGGCCAAACTTTGATGATCCATCCACACGTGCTAAAGCTTGTAGGAATAATTTATTCTTGAAACTATAATTGATACGGGTGAAATAACTAAGGAATGTCCATTTATCCGCTCTTAGTGAATCAGATTTTGAAATGCCGGCAAAATTATTTGGATAATCAGTGATCGCTTTATCTAATAAATTTTTATCCTGATAGAAGGCAGAGTTTACTGTTGAATCACTGCGGTAGTTATGCAGCGTTTTTGTAGTTGATTCCTGGTATTCACCTCCCAGCAGGAATGTAAACACATTTGATTCGTTCCGGGAATATTTATAAGAGGCAGTACCAGTGAAATTCATATTGTCTACAACTGTTTTCCACCTTTCAGCACTATTAAAATTGGTAGGATTGTAGATTTTCGCTTTATTGAACTGGTCAGTAAAGTTTGTATAGTTATCTATATTTCCCGAACCTTTAATATCCAAATTCTTTATCGGAGAATAGACCAGGCTTAAGCCACCTAATATTCTTCTATCATCAGATAAAAATAAATTTTCTTTAATAGGCACCAATGGATTTGAGTTCGATATGCTGTACGTTCCATCAGCTTTGTAAACCGGATAAATAGGCAATGCATCTGATAATGCTGCGCCAATACCGCCTGCCCATCCCGTTGGTACTCTGTAATTCAATCCGTTTGAAAAAGAAGTATTTATGATGGCCTTGAATTTTGAATTAAAAGTATAATCAAAGTTGCCTCTTATACCTGCCCTTTTAAATTTGTTACCAATCGCATAGCTTTCATTATTACTGTAAGTGCCACCTACATAAGAGCGCAATTTATTTTTACCATATGTCATGGATAAATTATAATCCTGCGTTACGCCGGTTTGTGTTAGGATGTCGAACCAATCAGTATTTGTTGCCTGGGCCTGTGCAAGCGACAAACCATTTGGCAAAGGAACAGCTCCAGTATGTCCATCATTTTCATACGCTTCCTGGCGTAATTGAAGCCACTCTGAACTGTTTACCAGATTTGGTTTTACTGAGGGTCTCACAAGACCAATCTTGGTTGAAAAGTTGAATTTTGGCTTACCCAACTTACCTCTTTTGGTTGTGATCAGAATAACGCCGTTTGCTCCTCTCGATCCATATATACCTGCAGCACCGGCATCTTTCAAAACTTCTATTGATTCAATGTCATCCGGATTAATTGACGAGAGCGGGCTTTGTGTAAATCCAGAACGTAATTTATAACCACTGGATGCGGCAGTAGCTTCTGAAGCAAGCGCATCGGAGGAGACAGGTATACCATCAATTACATATAATGGATCGCCACCTGCTGTAACGGAGGCAATACCACGAACGCGTACATAAGATCCGGATCCAGCCAATCCACTTGATTGTGAAACCTGAACACCTGCAACACGTCCCTGCAATCCTGCTTCAAAACTAGGACCCGCGGTGGCCGTTACCACATCTCCGCTAACGCGGGAAATAGCCCCGGTTACTTCACGCTTCTTTTGTGTGCCATAACCTACTACCACAACTTCTGTAAGTGCAGAGGAAGCAGGAACTAAAGAAATGTTCATAGCATTCGATGCTTTTAATTCTGTCCGGATAAATTCTACGGATGAAAAGACTAGAGTTGCATTGGCAGGAGCTTTCAATGTAAAACTTCCATCAGCATTAGTTTGTACTGCGGTTTTTGTTCCTTTAACGGTTACGCTCACACCAACTGCAGGGCTGTTTGTGTTACCATTTCTTACCGTTCCGGTATACGTTACATCCTGGGCAGAAACTGTAATTGAAACGAAAGTTAACAGGAAAAAAACGACAGATTTTTTAAAGATACTTACCGAGATCTTTCTCATACTGCTTTTATTGAAGTGAAGGAGGTTGTGTATTTTGTACACAATATAAATTTTTAAATTTATTATTGTAAAATTATTATTGATTTGTTAATTTTTTTTGACTGAAAATCAATGATTCTTTAACAATTATTGTTAAAATTTTCAAGAACTAGAAATCAATTCCAGACCAGGTCTTTTTTCGGGTCTCATAGCTTGCGTAATCAAACTTGTATAATTTGCCGGGCCGATGCGGAACATCCTGTTCTATTTCATCTATATCCAACAAGAAATTCATGGCTATAAATTTTTTACGAAAGTTTCTTCTGTCTAATTTTTTATTAAGAATAGACTCATAAAGATTCTGAAGTTCGCGTAAAGAAAACTTTGAAGGAAGCAGGCTGAGGCCTAATGGATGTTCCTGAACTCTTTTTTGTAAATGGCCATAGCATGTCTTAAATATTTGTTTATGATCAAAGGCTAGCTCACCAATATCATCTGCATCATGCCAGTGGAGTTCATTATCCAGTATTTTCAATTTATGATGCTCGATATTTATGAGCGAACAATAAGCAACGGAGATCACTCTTGCAGCAGGATGTCGGTTTACTTTACCAAAAGTGTGTACCTGCTCAAGGTATACATCTTTCAATCCTGTTCTTTGTTTTAATATTCTATATGCAGCTGCATCAAGGTCCTCATTTCCTCCTACAATATCTCCCAGTAAAGACCATTGATGCTTAAATTTATTAAGATCAGAACGAATCAACAGCACCTTTAGTTTATTTTCATCGAATCCGAATATTACGCAGTCTACAGAAAGTGCAACAAAATTTCCAAGTTCGATCTCCGATTTGATCGTTTGTATTTTTTTTATATGCTTATGTGTTTTTTTCAGATTGATGGCAGTCATTTTCTTAAATTATTAGTTTCCTTTAATTAATTTATAAGTTTTTGTTTGTGACTTTGAATTAACTTTTAAAAAATAAACACCTTTTGATATTGAAATCGTTTGTGGAAATTCTAACAACGTCTCTCCTGCAGAAATTGCCTTAGTATAGCGTAACATTAAATGCCCTCCGGCATCCGTTAAAGCAAAACTAACATTGTCACTTTCAGGACTGACTATTTTTAATTTGATTGTTTGCTGAAAAGGGTTTTGACGTATCTTAATCTGAAAGGCAGCTTCTTGAGGTCTTGTAATTAAAATAACCTGACTATAAGTACTGCTACCATTCACATACACCAATTTTAACCGGTAATGATACGTATACACATCAGCAAGAGCGGCATCACTATAATTATAAGAAGTGGAATTAGTACCCGGTATATTATTGATGGTTGTAAAAGTAATGCCATCGAAACTTCTCTCCAATTCAAACCTTAGCAGATTAGATGGATCTGCCACCACCCAATTTAATAAATTATCATTGCCATTAATCACTCCAGTGAATGATAATATGGATGTTGCATATGGATTGACACTTAAATATACGTGGTATTCGCCCGGTTGTAATGTTATAGATTGAGGTGCTCCGGTTGCTTCATAGGTGGTTCCATTCAGATAATCAT
>JBKJSZ010000143.1:0-4010 GCA_046593675.1 Ferruginibacter sp. | reverse complement strand
ATTTATGCGAAAAAAGGGGTTTGGATCCAAAAGAAATCGATTGTATCATTTGCGCTACTGTAACTCCCGATCTTACATTTCCGGCAACAGCCAATATTATTTCTGATAAACTAGGCGCAACCAACGCATATGGTTTTGATGTGGAAGCTGCTTGTTCCGGTTTTTTATATTCCGTTACCACCGGTGCAGCGCTTATTGAAAGTGGTCGATGTAAAAAAGTAATCGTGGTGGGTGTAGATAAAATGAGCAGTATAATTGATTACAGCGATCGAGCCACCTGTATCATTTTTGGTGACGGTGCAGGCGCTTTATTATTGGAAGCCAACCATGAAGGATATGGTGTTCAGGATAGTATTTTACGAAGTGACGGCAGCGGCCGGCAGTATTTACATATGAAAGCCGGAGGTTCTGTTAAACCGCCAACAGTAGATACCGTTCTGGCTAAAGAACATTATGTATACCAGGAAGGTCAGGCAGTTTTTAAATTTGCCGTTAAAGGAATGGCAGATGTAAGTTATGAACTGATGCAAAGAAATAACCTGACTGCAGATGATATAGCATGGCTGGTTCCACATCAGGCAAACCTTAGGATTATTGATGCGACTGCTCACCGAATGGACCTTCCTAAAGAAAAAGTAATGGTTAACATTCAGAAATACGGCAATACTACAGGTGGAACCATTCCACTTTGTTTGTGGGATTGGGAAAGCAAATTAAAAAAAGGCGATCATTTAATTCTGGCGGCATTTGGTGGCGGATTTACCTGGGGTGCCACTTTGATAAAATGGGCTTATGGCGAATAATTATGATACAGAACTTTTCCTTTAATCGATTTTGAAATACTTTACCTACTTGTTTGCGCAACTGTTGTTGTTGATTATTTAGTAAATTTGATTATGCAAAAAATTTTATTGATCGTTACTTTTTTCTTTTTGTCATTAGCCGTAAATGCACAAAATTCAAGATACATCATCCGGTTTACAGACAAAGGCTCCAACCCCTTTTCCCTTAGCAATCCATCTGCATACCTTTCCAGTAAAGCAATTGAAAGAAGGTTAAGATATAATATTTCCATTGACAGTACCGATCTTCCTGTTACGCCAAGGTATATAGACAGTATTCTTCTCGCAGGAAATGTTACCCTGCTGAATATTTCGAAATGGCTCAACCAGGTTGCTATCAGAACTACCGACGTGGCAGCATTGGCGAAAATAAGTAGTTTTCCGTTCGTGATCAGTGCCGATCCGATCGCAGCAAGGGAAAATTCAACTTTTGCTTTTAATAAATTTTACCTGGAAGAAAGTATGCTGAACAATTTTGTTGACGATCGTGTAACAAATACCAACAGCAATTTCTATAATTATGGTAAATCTAACGGACAAATAAAAATTCACCAGGGAGAATTTTTGCATAATCATGGATTCAGAGGAGAAGGAATGTTGATGACGGTTTTAGACGCCGGATTTTTCAGGTATACTACACTTCCAACCTTTGATAGTATCAGAAATAACGGGCAGATTTTAGGTACCTGGGATTTTGTTGCAAATGAAATGAGTGTTGATGAAGATAATTCACATGGCATGCAATGTTTAAGTACGATTGCGGCAAATATTCCAGGCGTTTTTATAGGATCGGCACCCAAAGCATCCTTTTATTTATACCGCACCGAAGATGTGGCGACTGAATATCCCATAGAAGAACAAAACTGGGCAGCAGGAATGGAAAGGGCAGACAGCCTTGGTGTAGATATCACATCTACTTCTTTAGGCTATACAACTTTCGACAGAGCGCAATTTAATCATACATACAGTGACATGGATGGCAATACCACGATAAGTGCACGTGCCGCAGACTTTGCTGCAAAAAAAGGAATGATGGTAGTGGTTGCTGCAGGCAATGAAGGCAACTCTTCCTGGCATTTTATCAGTACACCTTCAGATGCGGATAGTGCCGTGGCAGTGGGTGCTGTTGATACTTTGGGAAATGTTGCAGGGTTTAGTGGCTACGGCCCTTCCAGCGATGGACAAATAAAACCTGAATTGGCTTCTGTTGGATTAAATTCAATTGTAGCCAGTACTTCAACAGGATTGCCGGCTTACAGCAGCGGAACTTCTTTTGCTTGTCCCAATTTAGCCGGAATAATAACTTGTTTATGGCAGGCGTTTCCGGAAGTAAATAATGTGTCCATAATCAATGCTATGAAATTATCAGCTAGCAAATTTTCAACTCCTGATGCAAGAGTTGGATACGGAATCCCGGATGCTAAGAAAAGTTTTGTGATCTTACTTCGACAGTCATATCAGCAATCCATATCCAATAATAATTGCAGGAACAACCTATCATTTTCTTTTAAATCAGATGCAACAATGCCTGTATTTATTGAAAGAAAATTGCCGGGCGAAAATGATTATTCTGTTTTGACAACCTTAACAACGCAAGGCAATTTTATTAAAAGAGATTTCAGTTATATGGATAATGTTGGAGGAATTGGAGG
This sequence comes from Ferruginibacter sp., assembly GCA_046593675.1. GTDB lineage: Bacteria > Bacteroidota > Bacteroidia > Chitinophagales > Chitinophagaceae > Ferruginibacter. Next base: position 1,516 of record JBKJSZ010000143.1, on the reverse strand, counting down.
TTTAATACAATACCGCGTAAGAATGGATATTGCATCAGACACCACATTTTATATAGATTCTCTTTTTGTAAATGCTGGAAATTGTTTACCGGATAATGACAGCATCAGCATTCATCCCAATCCGGTTAAAGACATTCTGAAAGTTAAGTTCACCAGAACAACGGATGTAAATTATACTTTATTATTGTACAATGCAGCCGGACAAAAAGTATATGCCTCATCCGGAATTCAACGTGCCGGGATTGGAGAAGTTAGAATCCCTATGTCTGCCATGAACCGCGGTGTATATTATTTAACCGTTTTGCTGAACAACAAAAAGTTGTTGACCAAAAAGATTTTACGAGATTGATTTTTGAAAAACGGCAGAGAATAAGGTGTCTGCTTTCTTTGTATAACCGATATGGTATTGTGCGTTAATGACGGTGCAACCAAGAGATTGTATCATTTCCACCGCTTCCTCATTTTCTTTAGAAAAAACGGAACAGGTTATATAACAATAAAATCCGCCGTGCGCTAAAGCTTCCCACGTTTTTTTAATAATAGATCGTTGCAAATAAGCAAATTCCAGTGTTTTTTTTGCAGAAAAAAAATGTAGCTGTTCCGGAGTTCTTGCCCACGTTCCGCTTCCTGTACAAGGTGCATCGCAAATGATAAGATCGTATTGCTGATCAGACTCAAACGAACTTGCTTCTGCTACAAATGCTTTATATAATGGAACGCGTGCTTCCTGCATTCTACTCTTTAAATTTATGAGTATTTTTTCCCGTACATCAGAAACAGACAACCTGATCTTACCTTGAAAGCGGTCATATAATAACAAGGATTTTCCTCCACTTGCGGCACAACAATCCCATGCATCAATGGTATTGGAAAACAAATCAGGATGCAAACCATCCAATGCATGTTGCGAATTCAGATCCTGCACCACAACGTCTCTGTTGATCTGTAATACATCATCTAATTTTACTGAATGTGATAAACGCAACACCTGTGATTCTTCTAAAGAAAAAGGTATGTCAGCTTTTTGCAAAATGCCTTTTATTTTATTGACATCCTTTCGGATGCGTAAAAAAGTATCGGGCTGTTGCAGAAGAGACTGATAATATTTTTCTTTTTCTATTTGCGCCGAAAGTTCCTTATGAAACGGAAAAATATTTTCAAGTTGGATATGTAATAAAGCACATTTTTCAGAAAGCGATTGTGCAACCGCATCATTGTAAACCGGATGAAGTTCCGCTAACAAAAGATCTGATTCCTGTTTTAATAAAAATCTTGCAGCAATTATTTTATCTTCTGTATTATCCGACTTGATGGCATGGGAAACCCGAAAATAAGCGTAGCATAATTCGGCAATTATTTTACGATCTTTTGAACCATATTTTTTATCAGCGGAAAAAAACTTTTTCAGGAAGGCAGCGAAAGGCTCATTTCCCTTAAATTGTTTAACTGCTTTAACTGCAGAACTTACATAAGAATGGTAACGACTCATATACTGCTGCTATTGTAATTCCAGCAA
>JBKJSZ010000008.1:0-9027 GCA_046593675.1 Ferruginibacter sp. | reverse complement strand
TTAAGGTGAAGAACAGGATGTTATTACATACTGCCGCATCCCAGAGCTCCCCACTATGAAAATAGAAGTGATTAATCAGCACTCCAATTGTGCTTACTGATGCAATGACAATCGAGTAAAAGAAAATTAGCCTCCAACGGCTTTTATTAATAATTGCTTCAGTTGAATTTCGAGGCGGCAGTTTCATTATATCATCGCCACCTTTAGTAACACCTAAAGCAAGAGCAGGCAACAAGTCCGTTATGAGATTTATGAAAAGTATTTGTAAAGGCAACAACTGGAAATGAAGACTCATGAGTGCTGCTATAGCGATCACCACTAATTCACTAAGATTACACGAAAGAAGAAAGGTTACAAATTTTTTAATGTTCTCAAAAATAATACGCCCTTGTTTGATCGCTACCACGATGGACGAGAAGGAATCATCTTTCAACACCATATCCGAAACTTCCTGGGCTACCTGTGTTCCCCGCAGTCCCATGGCAATACCAATATCCGATTTCTTGATTGCCGGCGCATCATTTACACCATCACCGGTCATACCCACTACATAACCTTTTTCCTGAAAAACCTTTACGAGGTCTAGCTTATGCTTTGGATTAACACGAGCAAAAACGGACGTATTAATCCAACGCTGTTTTTCTTCTTCGCTCAACTCCTCATATTCTTTCATATCCTTTCCAACTACAGGTATTTCTTCTTCTGTTGATATACCTAATTGGGTTCCTATAAAATGTGCAGTGGAAGGATGGTCACCTGTAATCATAACCACTTTAATGCCAGCTGATTTGCAATCATTGATGGCAGCTTGCACTTCAGGCCGGGGCGGGTCAATCATGCCTACTAAACCAAGAAAAACCAGTTCTTCAATCAATGAAGAGGGTTTAGTATCCGTCTGTCGGTATGCCATTGCAATAATTCGATGACCGGAAGCGGAAAAATTCTCTGCCTTTGTTTTCCAATGCTCTTTTTTGGCAGTGTCCATATCCACAACACTATTTTCATAAATGTGGGTACACTTTAGCAATAGTTCTTCAGGAGCGCCTTTTGCAAAAACATAGAACTTGCCCTTGTGTTCATACAACGAAGACATAATTTTAGTTTCGCTGGAGAAAGGCTCTTCATCTTTTTTTATAAAATCTGCACGTACTCTTTTAAAGTATTCGCCATCTTCTTCTGAGAATTTCAGTAAGGCGATTTCTAAAGGGTCGCCGATTTCTTTTGTTTCATTTCCTGAAGTTTGAATGTCAGCAGTGTTACATAAGACAGCGCATTGCTTAATCAATTCTAATTGCTCTTTTATACCGGTAAATGGTTCTTGCTTTTTCCATGTACCCGAAGGTGTTTCTACAAACACCAACTCCATTTTATTTTGGGTAAGCGTACCGGTTTTATCAGTGCAAATTACATTGGTTCCACCCAATGTTTCTACAGCGGAAAGCTTTTTGACAATTACATTATAACGTGACATTTTAAGCATTCCCTGCGCTAAAGTCATCGTTGCTACAATTGGTAGTCCTTCCGGAATTGCAGCCACAGCAAGCGCGATGGAAGTTTTGAGCATCCCGATAATGGTCTCACCGTTAATTAAACCTATAATAAAAATGAGCACTACAATGCCAATAGTAATTAAGATTAATTTTTTGCTGAACTCTTCCAACTTCTTTTCTAATGGGGTTGCAGCCTGTTTAGATGAATGAACTAAATTGGCAATCTTTCCTAACTCAGTTTTCATACCGGTTGCCACAATTAATATATAAGCATTGCCTTTAGAAACATGCGTAGCTTTAAAAGCCATATTCGTTCGGTCCCCTAAAATAGTTGACTCCGGAAGAACATCAACGCTTTTCTCTGTAGGAACCGACTCTCCGGTTAGTGCAGATTCGTCAATTAGTAACTGCGTACAACGAACAATTCTCCCATCGGCTGGAATTATATCACCGGCTTCAGCAAAAACAATTTCTCCAGGTACTATTTCCTCAGAATTGATTTCACTGAGCTTTCCATCACGTACAACTTTTGAAGGAATGGAAGAAAGCTTCTTTAAAGCCTCTACTGACTTATGCGCTTTCAACTCCATGTAAAAACCTATTGCAGCATTAATAAAAAGAACGAGTAGAATAGCAATTCCATCCAACCACTCTTTAAACCAAAAAGACATACCTGCTGCAAGTAAAAGCAGAAAAACAATGGGGCTTTTGAACTGCGTGACTAGAATTATAAATGGACTGACTGGCTTGGCTTCATCTATAGCATTCTTTCCGAACTGCGCAAGTCTCCGCTTAGCGTCATCAACTGTTAAACCTTGTTCAGTATGGCTGTGCAGGGAATTTGTAGCTTCCTCTAACGAAGTTGAATGAAAAGTGAAGTCGTTACTAATGTTCATTGTTTACATTTTACAGATTACCATACTTTATCATTAAAAATTAGTTTTGCTGAAAGCTATTATCCATGACCAGTATCCTGCAAATAGATGATTAACGTCAGTTTCTTGCGCTATTGTAATTTTTCACCCTTGCATTAAATGCAACTAATTATACTTTAACCATTGAAATAAGTTTTTGAACCATGGATTTTATTTAAACTAATATGCTTTGACCATTTTTTTATTTCGAATATCCCTTCTAAAGTTTCATCGGCAGCAAATACGTAGCCGGTTGCAAAGAGGCTGATAGATCAATTTTTTTATACATAGCCTTTTTAAATTTAGATCACATTGAATTAGTGCAAGTTTAATGGTTGACGAAATGCTACTAATGCTTAAATCCTTTTGCCTTAAGTATATTTATTCCGGCAAGTATTTATAGGAAACTAATTTGAGTATTGGAAAATTTGGCTCTTAAATTAGCTGCTGTTATTTTTATTGCTCGTTGGCTAAGTAAGTTGTATTTATCGTCACCTAAAAAAATTCCGCCTCATTAATCTTTCATAATCTCTTCTCTATCCAGTCCTTCTTTAAAAAGTATAATCATAACCAAGGAAAGGCTTCCACCATTGCATCGTATTTAAATAATGGCCAATTCGAATTTCGCTTTAATAGTTATGCACAGGATTAATACCACGTACATGCCGTACCAATCATTTTACGCGTAATAGAAAGCATTACCATTCCATAGCTTCAGGCACTTTCCAATTTTATCCTTGAAATTGAACGATATTTTATCTTTATCATATCCCAATGCCTTATTCAATACTTCAATCATTGCTTCTTGAAATCCGTTGATGAATAAAGATGGTTCAAATGTATATGTAAGAATCCAGTGCTTCAGTCTATGCTTCCTTAAAATTAGCATATTATTCTTCATCAACAAATGTTGTTTTGATGTTATGATTTGATATAGTTCAAAGACATTGGTAATTTCCACCAATTGAATATTGAACTTAAATCGCTTTCCTGAAATGTAAATGTGATTTTGAATTTCTTCATCAGGTAAGGCTATATCAAACTATTTATCCCGATTTTAGGTATATGATGATATATTAAACGTGTTTTTATACAGTAGTTTTACTAGAGCATTATGACTAGGTAGAAAATTTTATAAAATCTTCAACTATTGAGTTAGATAATTTTCCTTCTAAGAGTACAGATTAGATTCATAAAAAAGCTTTGATATTTCAAGGCTTTTTTTATTGCAATTTTTTTTCAACCTCATATTTTCACACGTATTAAATACGGGAAACCTTTCCTGTAATAAATAAAATTGTTAATCAGGTTATTCAAATAAATCTTAATAATTATGAACCTGCACCAGCGGAATTCAAAAATTTGTTATTGCTTAGCAGGTGTTTTTTTTGAACGGGAATACCAGGCTATTGTTCCGAAGACTATGATGATTATTAGTATAAAAATGTAGGTAAATGTTGGATCTGAATAACTCAGTTCTTCTCTTCTTTCGGCAATGCGTTGCAGTACAAAACTTCTTTCTTCTGCCGGTAAATTATAAATAAGGGAAGGCATCTTTTCATAACCATCCCAATAAATTATAGTATCCTGTTGCGGCATATCAGAATTTTAAAAAGCGGGGAAACATCTTTTCAATTTTATCCAGGAAAGTATTCAACTTATGGGAAGATTTTATTTTCAACAACGCAAAAACCAGAATGGAAGCTGTTATCAGCAGCAATGATACCGGTATGATAATTACATTACAGTTAATATCTTTTACATCAGATTGTTTTTTTACCACCACCACATGCACGCGTTTTTGTACAGGTGCGTCCGGCTGCACCTTAGTTAGAAATGTAACGGTGATAGTTGAATCACTCATTCTAATTCAATTAAATCTGAAGTACCGTCGAGCAATGGAATATCTGAAATGGAGGCTCCCGCAATTCCTTTTACGGAACCATAAAATCCACTGGTATTCAGCAACACTTTTTCCAATTGTTTTTCCCTTTCCTTCCACAACTTTTCCATTTGAATTCGCTCTTTGCTGATGCTGTTGCGCATAGACAAAAATCCTTCTACAATAGCTTCTATCTGGCCACGAAATTCGATTCCGGTTAGGTAATTATATAGCATGTGCATTTTGTCGCCCTTGTTTTCCTGGCTAATTTGTTTTTCATATAATTGAATAATGCCATGACGAATTACACACGCCACACTTACCAGCTCATCAAAATTACAAACCCATATTCCATCTTTTTCACCGAAACATTCCATGCCTTTCGGATAGGTTTGGGTAACAAGAATTGCCACATCTGCCCCACGGCTACGCATATCCGATTTTAGTTTATCTATCCAGCCATTACTCCAGGCTTTTGTGCGCTTACTTTCGTAAATAATTTTACCACAATCCTTTCCAGTATTACTTCTAACCACCTGAATACAGTCTGCGCCTTCCACACCTTTGCCCACTTCAACAATGTTATCAAATGTAAAATTTTCACGAAGAATTTTTTCGAGTAACAATTCTTGTGCTTCGCCTTGTCGTTGCATTGAGCTCTGTTCAGATTTGCGGCGCATTTCATCTGCCAGTTTTTTTTGATCTTCTAATTGCATTTGCATTTCTTTAAACTTCAAGGCATATTCTGCTTCTTTTAATGCATTCTTATCCTGTTCCTGTTTGCGAATGGTTTCTGTTATGGATAATCTCTCTTCCTGTATTTTTTTCTGAATTTGTAATTCCAGTTCAGCTTCCTTTTCTGCGAAAGCTTTCTGCATTTGCAAAAATTCCAATTCTTTTTTCCTTGACTCTTTTAATTTATCCTCTGCAATTGAATTGGATTGCTGAAGTAATTGCACCTGGTTTTCAAAGTCGGCTGCAATAGACTTTTTCAATTTTTCCTGTAGTTCTATTGTCAGGCGTTGCGATTCTTTTTGCACACGTTCCGAAAACAGTTCATTTTCCTTTTTCTTTTTTTCTTCAAATAATTGGAGATTGGCTTCGAATTGTTTTTTATCATTTTCTATTTCTGATAAAGAGTCATTTAATTTTCTCTGATACTCCTGTTGCAATTTTGATTCTATTTCTGAAGCCAGTACATTTTCTACATCGAAAGTATTGCCGCAATTCGGGCATTTTATATTGTTAGCCATAATTTTTTGTATAGAAGAAGAAGTTTTAATAAGAACTAAAATTATTTCAAAAGATCGAGAAGCATTTTTATTTGATGTAGTATTTGTAGAAATATTTCATTTTGTTTGGTTAAGTTTTGGCGCTGCTTTATACTCAATATTTTATTTCCCTACAATGTTAATTCCTTAAATTTGCATTCCACAAATGCGGCGATGGCGAAATTGGTAGACGCACTACCTTGAGGTGGTAGCGCTCGAAAGGGCGTGGGAGTTCGAATCTCCTTTGCCGCACAAAAACCTGCTTTTTAAAAGTGGGTTTTTTGTTTTTCGTGTAAAGGGTTTCACGCAAAGGTGCAAGTTTTTTTTACGCAAAGCCGCAAGGTGTTTTAACGCAGAGTCACTATGATGCAGAGCAATGCAGATGTTTGTTAACAACTCAAATTTTTATTCAAAATTTGCAGATTTTCACATTCGCATATTTGCTCACTCGGCTTCCTCTTCCATTTTACATTTACCATTCCATTGGCACACTCGCTTTCATTTTCCATTTTTCATTTACCATTTGCCATTCCGTTCGCACACTCGCCTTCCTCTTCCATTTTACATTTACCATTTGCCATTTAATTCGCACATTTACACATTAACTACTTTTTTTAACCACATACGTTCCGCTCAGTGAATCATGTAAACCTCTTGCATTGGAACCCAAAAAACTAAATCCTTCCAGAGGTATCAACCGGCAAAAAGTTCTGCCAATCATATTCACAAAAGAAGGCCTGTCACCTGCTTCATTAATCACCATGGTGTTAGTAATGCATTTACCAATTGTGATTTTAAAAATTCCTTCTATTAAAATGTAATATCCAATAGAGGTTACTGTTTCTATTATTATTAAGTACATTCTTCCTGTTCCTTCAAAATTTTCTCTGAAAAAAAAATTTGTATGTATGTTTATCATCAATATAGAAAAGACAATAGTAACATCAATAAGCCGGTTTACAAATCTTACACTAGCAGATACCGGAACAAATTCAGCAAAAGTTTCTCCGCCTAATTCATTATAAATAAAAAATGGTTTTTGTTTTTTGGTCAGCAACCAAAGTCCGGTAATACAACCCACCAATAAAAAAACAGTTACCGTTATGGAGAAAATTAAATTATTCCAGGTGTATATCACGTCTCCATTCATTGATATCTGATGGAATCTCCAATAAATGCTTAAAAGATAAAATGGAAAACAGAAAATGGTATAACAAAAATAAATTTGTATGGGACGATTGATTTTAAAACGGCTAATCAGAAAAATAGCAGCGGCAATTAAAGCAAATAAATCAGGCACATAACTAATAAGGAATTTCCAGTTTAACAGCCAGTTTATATGAAATATGGAAATGTTTTGGAAAAACATAAAAAGCAAAAAAGCATTCAATAATAAAATGTAGATAGAAATAATGGAATAGATCGTACCGTTTTTTTTGGAGAGCGAATTATTTTGAATACTCATTTTTTAAAAATATGAAAAAAAAAGCTCCTGAACGGAGCTTTAAAAATTGTGAGTATGTAACATTAAAATGGAAGATCGTCTTCAACAGGCATTTGTTGCGTCTTCATAGATGGTGCAGGTGCCAATCCAGCATGCTGAACATTTCCCTGATTATAACCGGCATTTTCAGACTGGCCGCTGTTTCCTCCTAATAGCTGGAGATTTTGTACACGCATTCTTAAAGTACCTGCCACTGCTCCATCCGTTTTTGTGTATGCATCGGCTTCCGGGCTTCCTTCTGCATAAACCATTTTGCCTTTTGTAAGATATTGCGCAACGGTGGTTTTATCTGTCCAATACGCACATTCAACCCACGTTGTTCTGTCTTTCTGATTTCCCTGAGCATCTTTGTAACGTTCTGTATGTGCAACACTGAAGTTGATCACATTTTTTCCGTTTACATCTTTTACGATGCAATCTTTTCCAAGATTTCCTACAATTTGTAACTTAATCATAACTGTGTTTTTTAAATTTTAATCGATGTATCTGAATGTTTAAAGTTATGGGTTGATATAGGATATCAATTCATTTTCTTGTTCAAAGTACTCACCTGATCCTGCAAGTTATTCACAAGATTCGCTAAAGAATTTACATCCCATCTTTGTTGTTGGGCCACTTTTCCAATCACTACCTGAGCTGACCAGATCTCTGCTACATCTTCTGCATTGACCTGGTAAGGCTGATAAACCGGATTATCGCTTACCAACGTTACCTTATTTTTAGTTTTATTGTTTTTCACCACACGTTTATACACAATACCTTCCGTTTTACTTACTACAATACAGGCCGTGTTGGTTTTGACATCTTCGAGGTTCAGCATTTTCTCTCCTACAATGATGCTGCCACTCGGTGTAGGCAGCATACTATCCCCGATGATTTCAAAGGCGCGGTAATTACCTCCGCTCAACATAGGAAGCGTGAATGTATTGAGTTCGTCTATAAACTCACTATCTGCGTATCCGGCCAGATATCCTGCTGCTGCTTTTACAGGTACAAAATGAATGATGTTACGGTCGGCAGAAGAGGTTCCCAATTTTTGCTGCCGCCTTTTCATCCAGTAACTGTTACTGGTATTACTCAGGTCTTTCAATAACAATTCATCTAAACTCAATTTAAAAATATCCGCAATGATTTCCAGCACATCTAATCTCGGATCCGCTCGTTCTTCCTCATAAGCTCCGATTAAGGAACGTTTGATATTTAATTTTTGCGCAAATTCTTCCTGAGTCCACCCACGCAGTTTACGCAGGTACTTTAAATTTAAGCCGGCTACTGACATGATTAACTAATTTGATTAGCACAAATATACTAAACTATTTAGCTTTACAAAATTTATTTTCCACTTACTTAAATACGTGCCTTATTTTTGTTCAAAATAAATTTATGTCTGTGTTAATTGTGATACATAATCTTTTACGTTGGGCTGTTTTGCTATTTGGACTTCTAACTGTTATTCGGGCAATTGGTGGATTAAGTTCAGGGAGAATGTATAATTCAGGCGATAATAAAATGAATCTTTTTTTCATGATCTCCTGCGACATTCAATTGTTGATTGGATTAATATTATTCTTTACACAGGGATGGTTTGAAAAAATAAAAAGCGTTGGTATGGGAGAGTTGATGAAGGATCCTACAAATCGTTTTTTTACGGTTGAACATGCGGGTATGATGATACTGGCATGGATATTAGTTCACGTAGGCAGAACAAATATAAAACGAACAACAACTGATAAAGCAAAGCATCGTAAATCACTTATATTTTTTGGAATAGCATTGGTTATTATTTTAGCGAGCATTCCATGGCCTTTCCGCGAATTGATAGGCCGTCCGTATTTTCCAAGTTTATAAATTCAGAGAACATTAATGGCTAAAAAGAAAGAAAGACCTATCATCCTGATCACCAATGGTGATGATATAACAGCACCGGGGATAAGAAATCTCGTAGAAGCTGTAAAAGACCTCGGAC
>JBKJSZ010000385.1:0-9882 GCA_046593675.1 Ferruginibacter sp. | reverse complement strand
GCATATTCTTCATTCCCATGAAGCCGTTTGAATACATCAAAGATTTTCGAATTATAGGAAGGGTCGAACCCGATTCCATTATCTTCAAAACGGATGCGGCAATAACTTAATTCATCAATGAAGGTAGCAGGAGCAAAGTTAATTTCATTATTTAATTCCTGTCCTCGAAACTGCTTGGAAGATATTTCTATTATGACCCCAACTCCAGGAACAGAAAATTTTAATGCATTTGAAAAGAGATTATAAATTACCTGCCTGAACTGTAAAGCATTAATCTTAGCATATCCAATATTGCTGGCTGTGATGGTAGCTTTTTTATCCAATATTATTTCGGCAAAATCTGCTGTTACTTCTGCAATAACTGTATCAAGGTTAGTAACTTCAGAAATTTGTTCTTTTATATTTACCTGAGAATAGGAAAGCAGATCATCAATTAGTTTGCGCATTCTTTTAGCCGCTTTGTTCATCCGTTCAAAATAGTCTTTGCCGGTATCTGATAACCTGTCGATTTCTGTTTTGAGCAAATGATCTGAAAATGTTTGTATTTTACGCAAAGGCTCCTGAAGATCATGGCTCGATATGTAGTTGAATGATTCGAGTTCAGTATTCACTTTTTCCAACTCAATATTTTTATCAATCAGTGTTTTATTAAGTTCTCTAAGTTCAATAGTACGGGAATTTACCTTTTGCTCCAGTTCCTCACTATGCAGGCGTTGTATGTCTAAAACTTTAAACTTAGAGATAACTTGCTCCGTTACATCAGTTGCTATTACTGCCACACCTATAATGTTATCATTCAGATCACGCTGTGCCTGGTACACAAAATTATAATAGCAAAGTTGACGGGGAGTTTTACGATGCATGGTTACCGGACTTTCATAAGCATGAAAAGAATTGCCGGTATTATAAACATTTAATAAAAGTTCTTCAAATCCCTGTTCTACCAGTTCAGGTAACATGGAAATAATCGGTTTGCCTAAAATCTCTTCTCCTATTCCCCAGGCATCCAGAATAGCATCATTGGCTATGGTTACAATCATATCCTTTCCTTCCAGTATAGCAATCGGGGAAGGTGAAGAATAAATAAGTTCGTGGTAACGTTTTTCACTTTCATCTATTTTACGGTACGAAAGCACAGAATCTGTCACTTCTATTGCAACTACAATAATTCCTGTGATAGATTTGTCCTGTTCTCTTAAAGGTTGATATACATAATTGAAAAAACCGCTAATTACACCATTTGCTCTTGGAAAAAACACCTCTACTTCTTTTCCGTGATATGGTTTACCGGTGATTCTTACAGCATCCAGGTGGATTTTAATATTCTGATCTTTTAGTTCAGGCATTGAATCAAAAAATGGTTTGTTCAAAAAATTTTGATCCTTTTCAACAAGTGTGAGGTAAGCTTCATTGGCCAGTTCCACCACATAATCATCTCCTCTTAAAATCATCATTGCCACGGGCGCCTGCATAACGAGGTTTCGAAAGCCGACTAATAATTCGCTTTTAATATATTGAAGTTGTGTTCTTTCAGTAATATCTTCTATAGCAAGTAGTATTAGTTTTTCTTCTTCTTTTCCACGTGTAATTTCCAAAGCATTTAGCAGCATAACACGCTCTCCTATGTTTTGAAATGTGTGTCTTACTTCAAAATCGGTTATTTTGGTTTTATCGGGAAGCAATGCTTCCAACAAAGTTCGGAGCGCGGGAATATCCCATTGACCTTCTGCAAGGTTGTAAATAAGAATTCCTTCTGTTTGTTCTTTATTTACCTGAAAAGTAGAATAGAATGACTTGTTTGCAGTTTTAATGCGAAGATCTTTATCTAGCACCAGCACGGGTTCCCGTATGGTTGCCACGATGGATTCTGAATATTGTTTAGCGGAAAACAATTGATCGTTCAGACTGGTTAGCTCCTCATTACTACTTTGCAATTCTTCCTTGCTGGTTTCCAGTTCTTCATTCAAACTTTGCAATTCTTCATTGCCACTTAATAATTCTTCATTTGCACTTTGCAGTTCTTCATTTACAGATTCCTGGTCTTCACTGATACTGCTCATATCCATCCTTGCCTGAGCAAGTTCATTTTCGAGTTGGATAATACGCAATTCTTTTACATTTTTATTACCGGGAGTCTCTACATTTTCTGCATGTTTTTCTGAAGTTTTTATAGGTTTATTTTCTTCAAAAAAAATGAGAAAATGTGGTTCATACATATCAGGCAGCGGAATCACCTCAATATTAATAAGGGATTGAATTCCAGAAATTTCAAAAGGTATTGCTTCTTTTTTTACAGAAATATTTTCTTTTCTTACTTTTAGAAGAATAATGCGAAGTTCAAAAGCAAGGCTTTTTTTAGCCATTTTCAGCAGGTTGTGCGTGGGTTTGCCTGAACTTTGTTCCAGATAATCTTTTAGGTTTCCCCTAAATTCCACGATATCTAATGATTCATTAATTATCACCGCTGGAGGCGTATATTTAAAAAGTACTATTTCATCAGCCGTTTTTTTAAAATCTGTACGCATGTTTACCGTTTTGTTAGTTAATGTAGTCTGCATTTGCGTAGAATCAACTCTTTTATTAGCCACATGAAGAAAACTTGCGGGCACATCTTTTCTTGAATATAATTTTTCTTCTTTTCCTTCAGCCTGAAACAAATCAGGCACTACTGATCCGGTTTCCGATTTTCCCAGTAATAAAATTTCTTTCGGTTTCAATGCATAATGAAAAGTAGTCAGTGCTCTTTTCTGAAGATAAGGTTCCAGGTAAATCAATACATTACGGCAACTTATGAAATCAAGTTTCTGAAAAGGAGGGTCTTTTAGAAAATCATGTAATGCAAAAACGCACATTTCCCTGATATTCTTATTGATCAGGTAACCTTTATCTGTTTTACTGAAAAAAGTTTTCAAGCGTTCAGGAGAAATCGTTGCTATCTCACTATTACTATACAATCCTTTTCTTGCATGGTTGATAGCAGATTTATTTATATCAGTGCCAAAAATCTGAATTTTTAAATTTGAATCTGAATTAAATTCGCATATACACATGGCCATCGAATAGGCTTCCTGGCCGGTACTGCAGGCAGGCACCCAAAATCTTACCGGATTGTTTACATCCCGGTTTTTAAATATTTTCGGAAATACTTTATTACATAAATAATCGAATATTTTCGGATCTCTGAAAAATGAGGTTACCGGTATTAAAAAATCATTATACAAAGCATTCTGCTCGGAAATATTTGCGAGCAGATATTTAAGGTAAGGTTCTATTCCATCAGTTTTTGTAATCTGAATTCTTCTGGCAATACGCCTTCTGATTGTTGGTCTTTTATAATAGGTAAAATCTGTTCCAGTGTGTTTAAGTAGTAAAGAAAATATAGGTTTAAAAAACAGATCTTCATTTATAAATTTATCCGCATCACTTTGTTCACGAAGGTTAATTGCCTCTTTAATTTCCATAAGTTTTGCAGGAATATCTTCTACTCGAAGAATAAAATCTACCACGCCAGCCATTGCCGCACTTCTGGGCATACTGGGGTGAGAAGAAGATGCTTCATCCTGGGCAAGCGTAGTTCCTCCTTTATTTTTTATGGCTTTTAATCCTTCCGTTCCGTCTGATGCATTACCGGTAAGCACAACACCAATGGCATGTGATTGGTGAACTTCTGCAAGCGAAGTAAAAAACAGGTCTATTGGCATATTCATATTCTTCTGGCGTGCAGATAATTCCAGCACTCCGTCATTTGCCTTTAGCATTTTATTGTAAGGAATAATATAAATATGATCGGGTTCCACTATAATATTATCAGATATTTCTAAAACCGGAATAGATGTAACTTTTTGTAAGAGTTCTGGCAATATACTTTTATGATTTGGATCGAGATGCTGTACAAACACATAGGCCATACCTGATTTTTCAGGTATAGATTTAATAAGTTTAATGAAGGCATTTAATCCACCGGCGGATGCACCTATCCCGATAACCGGGAAAAGATTATCTGATAAAATTGTTGGGCTTTGAATAGAAGAGGTCATTATTTACAACCACCCTTTATTAAGACAATGAAAAGGTGAAATGAGAAAGTTGCCTGTTGGTGTGCCTCAAGGTAGGCTTTAATAAACGTTACACAAGCTATTTAAATTTTTAACACTAATAAGATTAAACCAGATTTTCAGAATATATTTTTGAAATACATTATCCCGTATTGGGATGTTGGGAGTAATTCCAATAATGGATTATTGACACCAGCATATCCTTTAATTTTTCAATTCCCACTGGCTTAATAAAATATCCCTGAGCATTATAACGGTACGCTTTTAATACATCAAGAGAAATTTTGCTGGTTGACCAGAATAAAAATGGTATACATTTTAAACTAAGCTCTTCATCATCAAAAATTATTTTTTTTAGTTCCAAGCCGCTGAAACTTCCCATATTTATATCACATAATATAAAAAATGGTTTTAAATCGGTTTTTTTAATGTATTCCAGAAATTTGAAACCGCCATTGAAAGTTATGATCTCATTTTCCACTGTCAAGGAAGTGAATATTCCATTTATTAGGAATAAATCATCTTCATCATCATCAATTACAATTATGGGGCGGTTCATTTATAGGTTGTTATATCCAATTATCTGTCCACGTTACCAATAAAATTAAATCCACCTTACATTCAAACTTTTATAAAACAAAAAAACCCTGCAAAAATGCAAGGCTTACTGTACCACGTACGGGATTCGAACCCGTGATTCCTCCGTGAAAGGGAGGCGTCTTAACCCCTTGACCAACGCGGCATTTGTTTAAAGGACGGCAAAGATAACAACCGACCCTATAGCAGCCAAATTTTTTAAAAAAATAAGATGACCGGATTTCCGATCAATTATCTTTGAAACGTGGATGAAGATCTTATTATATCTCAAACAAGACAATGGATCATTGATGTAGTGGTTGGTTGCAATTTCTGCCCTTTTGCCAACCGGGAAATAAAACGCAATGCCATACAGTATGTGGTTTTACCGGAAGCCAATAGTAAAAAAGTATTAAATAACATGACCGTTTTATTGGAACAACTGCAATCAGGCGATTCCATTGAAACAAGTTTATTAATACTTCCTGATAATTACAATGATTTTTATATATACCTGGATTTGATCAATGAAGTAGAAGAACAGATTATTGAACCCAATTTTGAAGGCATATTTCAAATTGCGAGTTTTCATCCCGAATATTTATTTGCAAAATCTTCTGAATCAGATCCGGCTAATTATACAAACCGTTCGCCTTATCCCATGATTCATATTTTGAGAGAATCAAGTTTGGATATTGCCATTGCTTCACATCCTGACACAGAAACAATTCCCCACACAAACATTGCTTTTGCAAAACAAAGGGGAATAATAGAAATGAAAAGATTAAGAGATTTATGTTTTTCAATAAAGCATAATTAAAACGGGAGCATTTAACCCGGTTGATAACTCAAATGACCATGCAAACCAATGTACATTCAGAAAAATTAAATAAAGAAGTAGAAGCTTCTTTCGAAGCTTTTCAGTTTTATAAAAAAACATCCTTACAAAAAAGAGCGCAGCTTTTAAAAACAATTGCAATAGAATTGGAAGCTGATCATAATGAGTTGATCCGGTTAGCGAATATGGAAACCAACCTCCCAATTGCCAGATTGAAAAGTGAACTTTTAAGAACTATTTTTCAATTGACCAGTTATGCAGATCATTGTGAAAAAGGTGCATGGCTGGATGCAAGAATAGATACCGGTGATGTGAATAGAAATCCTCCAAAACCTGACATCAGAAAAACAATGTCTCCACTTGGTCCTGTAGTTGTTTTTGGTTCCAGTAATTTTCCTTTTGCCTATTCTACTGCCGGAGGAGATACCGCTTGTGCATTGGCTGCCGGATGTACGGTTATAGTAAAAGCACATCCGGCTCATTTACAAACCGGAAATAAAGTTGCATTGGCAATAGAGCACGCTATTAGAAAATGTAATCTGCCTGAAGATATATTCAAACATATTTCCGGAGAAGGAAATGCAATCGGAGAAATGCTGGTTAAGCATCCGCTGGTAAAAGCAGTTGGATTCACCGGCTCATTTACAGGAGGAAAACAATTATTTGATTGGGGCCAGCAACGTGAAGAACCTATACCTGTTTTTGCAGAAATGGGCAGTGTAAATCCTGTTTTTATTCTGCCTGAAAAATTAAAAGAGCATCCGGAAAAACTGGCAGATACATTAAGCGAAAGTATCGTGCTGGGAGTCGGACAATTTTGCACCAACCCGGGAATTATGGTAGCTATTAAAAATGAGCAATTAGAACTATTCTTAAAAAGACTGTGCGAACAAATTGAGCAAACATTACCTGCGGCAATGCTACACGGTGGTATTTACAAAAATTATTCCGACAAAAAAGAAATAGCCTTACAGCAAAAAGGTGTTACGGTACTGGCACATTCCAAAGAATTATCTCCCGAAAATTATGGTGAAGCGGTGATAGCAGGTATTGATGCCGGTTTATTTTTAAAAAATAATCTTTTACAGCAAGAAGTTTTTGGTCCTTATTCCCTTGTAGTGCAATGTAATAATGTGGAAGAAATGATAGCTGTTGCGCATGTGCTGAAAGGCCAATTAACTGCAACTATTTTTGGTACAATGGCTGAGCTAAAACAATTTGAAACATTACAGGAAATATTATCAGAAAAGTGTGGAAGGTTTATCTGGAATGGCGTTCCCACCGGCGTAGAAGTGTGTTTAGCCATGCACCATGGAGGACCTTTTCCCGCCACTACAGATAGTCGTTTTACGTCGGTAGGTGCAGATGGCATAAAACGTTTTGCAAGACCCATTTCCTTTCAGAACTGGCCCGATGAATTATTGCCGGATGAATTAAAAAATGAAAACCCATTGTCTGTTTGGAGAATGGTAAATAATGAACCCAGTGATCAATCATTAAAATAGTTTAATAAAAAATCCTTTACGCACTTTTGATCTTTCTCTCTCCTGCTAAAACGGTGTAGTATTCACCATGTTGAACGAAATAAGAAAAAGTTGCAGTTGTAAAATTTGTTTACAAACAAATATTTGCGCAATAGAAATTTCAAAAAAATCAGTTTCTTTTGAATAGTTGAAAATCAACCATGCAACCGTTTACTGTCCGACACCTATAGGTATCGGCATGGGTATGGGGCATATAAATGAAAATTATAACCCGAAAGTAGTATGCCGTTCTGGTATTTCTACTTCAAATCCTTTTCTCTGTAAACGATTTTTAAAATCGAGTTGCACTTCATATTCACCGTGCACTAAAAATAATTTCTTAACAGCTTTGGGAACCTGACATCACAGAAATTGTATCAGATGATCTTAATCTCCGTGAGCACTCATGCTGCGCATCTCCCCGATCTTCGCATTCACTTCATGTAGTTGACCGAAAATATTTACTTCCTTGGGATGTTTCATCAATCTTCCACCTAAAGAATTCGGTTCGCAATAACCGGTAAATAAAATAGTATTCCTGCTGTTTTCAATATTATTACTGATATGATGTTTTATTCTTCCTGCATCTGCCATTCCACTGGCTGAAATGATTACACAGGGTTCTTTTTTATAATTGAGCAACTTGGATTCATCTACAGATGTGGTAAATTTTAAACCTTTGAATGCAAACGGATCGTCGTCATTCATTAATATTTTTTGAATTCGTTTATTAAAATATTGCGGATATTTTTTTACAATTTGAGTGGCTTTATAACTGAGCGGGCTATCTACATAATAATCCAGATCAGGCAATCGATTGTCGAGTTCAAGTTGATTTAGTGAAAACAACAATTCCTGCGTTCTGCCAACACTGAAAGCCGGAATAATCAGTTTGCCTTTTTTTTGTAGACATGTTTCTTTGATCCATTGCAGCAATACATCTACCGTTGGAGAGTGTTCGTCGTGCAGACTGTTTCCATAAGTTGATTCCAATAAAATGTAATCTGCTGCAGGAAAGGTTTCGGGAGATTTTAATATAATATCACGATAGCGTCCAACATCACCACTGAAAGTAAGTGTAGTGGTTTTGCCATCTTCTTTTAATTTCAGGTGTACACAGGTACTTCCGATAATATGCCCTGCATCGGTATAACAAAATTGAATTTCATCATTAATGGAATGCCATGTATTATAATTTACAGATGTGAAATTATTAACGGCATTAAGAGCGTCTTCAGTAGTATACAATGGCTTGATGTATGGAAGCCCTTGTAACGCTTTACGTTTATTAAGGTTTTTTACATCATTCTCCTGAATGCCTGCAGAATCTTCCAGTAAAACTGCGGCAAGGTCCAGCGTTGCCGGTGTACAAAATATTTTACCTTTATATCCATCTTTTATAAGTTTGGGAATTAACCCGCAATGATCAATATGCGCATGAGATAAAATCATGAAATTAATTTCTGAAGGCTCAAAACCCCAGTCGCGATTCATCGCATCCGTTTCGGGTCCCATACCCTGAAACATTCCGCAATCCAACAGAATTTTTGTTCCGTTTTTTAAAGTAATTACATGTTTAGAACCTGTTACTGTTCTGGCTGCACCGTGAAAGGATATTTTCATAATATTTATTTAATAAGTTATGCTGAAATCGCCAGCCATGCCATCATTCCCATTCCTTTTTCAATAGCAGTTTCGTCAATATTAAAAGTGGGCGTATGCACATTACTGTTAATACCTTTCGAAGCATTTCCCGCTCCGAGCCTGAAAAAACAGGCTGGAATTTTTTGTGAGTAATACGCAAAATCTTCCGCGCCCATTCTTAATTCAGTTTCACTAACATTATTTTTACCGGCAAAAGATTCAGCCAGTTTTCTTGCTGCGGCGCTCAATTCCTTATCATTCCAAACAAATGGATAGCCAACATCTACATGTACATCCGCCTCAGCGCCCATGGATTCAACCAATAAAACTGTTTGTTTTTTTATAAGCGCATGCGCTTTGAAACGCCAATCTTCATTCATAGCTCTGAGCGTTCCCATTAATTTTACTTCTGAAGGAATTACGTTAGTAGTATTACCAGCCTGAAAAGATGTGATGGATAAAACAGAAGGATTAAAAGGATCACAGTTTCGGGAAATAATTTGTTGTAAACTTATGATAAGATGTGAAGCAATTAAAATAGGATCAGCTGTAAACTGTGGTGCAGCTGCATGTCCGCCTTTAGCTTTAATGTTGATATAAATTTCATCGGCACTTGCCATAACCATTCCGCCACGAAAACTAAATTTCCCGGATTCCATTCCCGGATGAACATGCAAAGCAAATATTTTTTGAGGTGCGGGATTTTCAAGCACACCTTCTTTTATCATCATACTTGCTCCGCCCGGATTTTTTTCTTCACCCGGTTGAAAAATTAATTTCACCGTTCCTTCCCATTCGGATTTTGTATCATTCAGAATTTTGGCTGCGCCTAATAAACAAGTGGTATGCACATCATGACCGCATGCATGCATAATGCCCTCGTGTTGAGATTTATATGGAACATCATTCTGTTCGGTGATGGGCAGTGCATCCATATCCGCACGTAAGGCAATAATTTTTTTTGATGGATTTTTTCCTTCAATAATTCCGGCAATACCGGTAGTTGCCATAATGGTGAACGGAATATTCCATGATTTTAATTTTTGCTGAATGTATGCAGATGTTTCAAACTCCTGATAACTTAGTTCAGGATGTGCATGAAGATGATGCCTTACTTCTATAAATTCGCTGGCATATTGTGAAGCGAGCTGCCGGATCTTTTCAATCATTCAACTAAATTTTACATGAAGATAGAAAAGGAATGTTATTCGTCTGTAACAGGTTTTTCAGGCTTCACTTCTATTGT
>JBKJSZ010000282.1:0-9316 GCA_046593675.1 Ferruginibacter sp. | reverse complement strand
AGTAAATGTCCAGCCCGATATGAAGCACAATAGAATTACAAAAAGTTGAAGATAACTTCCGTCTGCCCGTATTTTGGCAAACCCCATGTTGTACGTTCGCCCTTTCTACTCGGTCATCTATAATGTGGGACTGTGTCCAACCGCAGAGTGTTGCCTGTGCGTCGGCACAAGGCAGGCTCTTTTGCAAGGTTGGCTTTTGTGTGTCGGCTTTGTGTCCCTTGCAAATGTGCCTGACTTGGTGCGTTGGCATTATTTTAAGCTATTAATATCATAAACATTTTCATTTCCAAACCAGTTATTGATAGTTTGCATTGCTCTTTCGTTCATTGCAGAAAGAGAAAGTAAAGTCAAGTTATTTTTTGCTCTTGAACAACAAACATAAAGTAGGTTTCGGGTTCTATCATATCTACCTTCGTTTTTTTTGTCGTTAGCAAACACATCATTAAACTTATACTGATTCCATGAATTATCATCAATAACAACAAGCACATTATCATATTCAGCACCTTTCACTCCGTGCTTGGTAGAGTAAGGAGTAAAGTTTTCAATATAGTCGTTAATGAGAATGAACTCGGAATATTTTAATTTCATTAAGTCGTCATAAAATTTTTTTCGCCTTGCTTGACTTTCGTCAAGTTCTGGTTTACTGATTTCAATTTCAAATTCATCTAACCGAATTGGTTTTGTAAGCAAGTTATTTTCGAAAATATATTTCATTACTTCTTGAACGGTTTTCTCTTTCCTTATTTCTATCAAAGAATTCATCGTTAATAGAATCTTCTTCTTGTCATCATGTGAATTAATTTTAAAACCGTCAATTCCTAATTGTTTAATAAACTCACGATAATTTTTTTCAAGATAAACACGAACCAAACTTTCAACTTTGTTTAGAAATAAATTACTTAGTATTTCTTCCTTGTTTAACAATCTATCTCTACCAAAGTCCAAAGAATCGTAAACTGCCAATAAATTTTCATAACCCAACTTGTTGGCAATACCTCTGTGAGTAAGTAATAATATTTTAGTGTCCGCTTCAAGTTGCCAATCTTTTTTGTACTTTAGAAATTCCAAAGTAGTTGAATAGTTTCCGTCTCCATCTGCAATATTGTTATTGCAATGAATGAAACTGATTTCACCTTGCAGGTTTTTTCCTGTTGGTGTTTGAATTAATTCAGGTCGGATTTTACTAAGAAGTTCAATAACCTTTATTGAGCAGCGATAATTTTCATTTTTGGTAATGAAAATTAACCTTCCATCATCAATATATTTTTGTGGAATTTTACCAATTGTTTGATTGTAGATTTTTTGCATTGAATCACCGAAAAAACCAATTACAATTTTGCTTTTTGCTTCTGTAAGTAAATAGTCTAATAGTAATTCAACTGTTCTTTCTTCTGAGTCTTGGTATTCGTCAATAAAACAAAATGGAAATTTGTTTGCAACGATGCTTGAAATTTTTGGATAGGTTTTGAAAAGAATACTGGAGAACTCTAAAACATCTTCATGAGTAATTTTCCCTTTTTCAAATTTTCTTCCGTATTGTGAATATTCAATTGTTACCTGTTTAATTTTGCTTTCTAAATCTTCTACTGGTTTTTTCTTGTCGACTTGATTGTATTTTAAGATTTCAATTTTTAATTCCTTTTGATAATTCTTCATCACTAACCACAAAAACTCATGAATAGTAAGAACAAGCACTAATGGGTTGTTGTCAATTCTTTTGCTGATTTCATCTTGCGCTACATTGGTGTAGGTGATGCAAGCTATTTGTTGATTCGCTTTTTCTAAAACTGTTGATTGAGTTTCTAAAATATATTTTATGCTTTCAATTAAAGTCCATGTCTTGCCTGAACCTGCACCAGCTTCAACAATGAAACTTTTGCCTGTCTTAATGCAACCTTTTACTTGCTCCAATGATTTATTTATTTCTCCAACCATGTCAATCCTTCTTTAATATATTTTGGAACAGCCCAATTTTCTAATAACATAATATCAAATGCAAATTCCGTTTTCTTTGGAATCTGTTCTGCTATGAGATATGATTCGGCAATAATATTATCTTTTGATTTAGTGACATTGGCGGTTTTATTAGCAACTTTTATTTTATCCGTAAATATTTTCCAAGAGGAAAGTTTCTTTGAGTGTGTAGTAAACACTTCTGCGTTTTTAATTATAAATGCTTCCTCGAAACTTCTACCACACTTTTCGCTATTTTCTTCTGGAATTTGATAAGTAACTCTAATCTTAGCTGTATTATTTAATTTCTCGGCTTCTGAGCATAGAATCAATTCACTGGGTTTGATTTTCTTTGGTAGCCATTTCTTCAAGGTTGCATTGCTTGTCGTTTTACCATCTATTACTGGACAAGCTACCTGAAAAGTTCTGACTCCTCTCTTTTCAGGTTTAACTGAATCTAAATCTGTAATAATAAGCGTCTTTACATTTATGAAATTCAAAAATTCTTTAAAGTTTAAAGCAAAAGCACCGCCTACTTCAATGATAGAGATATATTGATTCAATAATTGTTTTGCTTCCTTCTTTATCATTTCATTAAGTAAAAGACGTTCTACAGTACCTTCAACCATTATAATTTTATCAGCAAAAAACATATCAGAATTAGTGGTTGTGATGTATTGCTTCAAAAATTTGTATGCTTCTGATGATTCTTTCTCAAGTGAAATTTTAAATACAGATAAATCTTTTACCTTAACTTCTATACTTTTATCAGCATTGTCAAAGTAACGAATGCAGTCAAAACCACAATCCGAAACAATATGGGAAGAATGTGTAGTAATAACAATTTGTGCATTCCAGTTTTTATCTCTAACAAATTGATTTATATTTTTAATAAATGTTTGTTGCATTTGAGGGTGCAAATGGGCTTCTGGTTCTTCAATAAAAAGTAAACTGAAATTTGGAGTTTTCTTTCTTTTGCTTTGTTCTTCATAATAGCTTAGGATTGTAAGAACAATATAAATCAATTTACTATATCCTAAACCGTTTGATTTTTCGGGAAGAAGTTCACCTCCATCATGCTTATAAAAAAGATTTGCATTATCTTTTAAAACTTCCTCAACTTCAAAATGTGACTTAATTTCTATCTCTTGAATATTAACTCCACTGTTTACACCAAATTTCTTTAGGTCAGTAAAAAGAGTTTTGAAAAATTCCTTATAGTTGCCATCCAACTCCACTGATGTGTCATCTAATGAAGTTTTCAATGCCTTTGCTGTTAAATCATTCTCTTTGTTAAGTTTAAAATAACTCTCAAATCCTTTTGATAGTCCTTTACTGTTATCATCTGATTTGTCGTCAAGGTTTGTTTGTGCATGAATAAACCTTGGAAGAAAAATGTTTTCAATTTCTGATGGCTTGTCAATATGACTTCTGTATTTTGTATTCTCTCTATCAACAGAAAAAAATCTTTTTTCAAAGAAGTGAAAGTTCTTTCTTAAAAAGTCAATCAAATTATTGTTGTATTCGGCAGCATTGGCATCAAATGTTTTGAAAAGCTTTTCTACTTCAAAAACTCCAAACTCACAAGAAATTAAAGCATCTTTTCTTTTATCATCTAAATCCATAAGAAAATTAGATATAGAAGAAAGCTTTCCATCATCTTCTTCATTATATTCTAAGTAAATTTCTGCAATAATCTTTGGGAATGTTAATTTAAATAGGCGTTCTCTTTTTTCAATATTTTTTTCATCCTCATTATTGTTAACGGATTGCAGATAGCTTTTATATCTCCGAAATGATTTAGTGAAATATTTATGAGCAGATAAAGTAAAATCTTCAAATCTAAATTTAGGCTTTTCGCTAAAAAAATTATTAAATACTTCGGCAAGAGATGTTTTACCAGAATTGTTCCTTCCGACAATGAGTGTTACGACTTCATCAAAGTCAACTGCAACACTTTGTAAAATTCTAAAGTTTGAAATTTTAACCTCGGTTATCTTCATGCTTAATGACTTTGTGTTAATTCTTTCTTCCGTTTCTTCTTCCAGAAAGCTTTTTCCAAATGCCTCTAAGCTTTTGAACTTCTGCCTCAGAAAATTTAAGTTGCTTGATTAAAAGTTCTTTGTCAATAATGTCCAGCACTTCTTCTATTCTTCTTTCACGAATTAAAGCATCTATTTTTTTGAAATCAATTTTATGAGTTCCTAAAAGTGGTAAAGGAATTTCTTCTATCTCTGTTGGTTCAAATGTTAATACACCACCTCCGTAACTTCTTCCCATTATTTCTGAAAAAGCAAAAGTGAGAGAGTTCAGATAAGAGAGTGCAATGTTTTCAGGTTTTACTTTTGTCTTTAAACGAACTCGGTGAATTGTATCTGTTGAAGAAGCATCAGTTTTATTGATGATAAGTTTTGGATAGTCTCCAACCTGCCGTAAAACAAAAGCATCAGGGGACCATAAGGAGGGTGTGATATACCATTGCTTTCTGATTTTACATTTATACCCAGTATGAAAATTCATTACCTCGCCATAAGAAATGTATTCACGGCAAACTTTAGGAAGCAAAGCGTAATCTTTTTTTTCTGGCAAGAAAAGTTGAACTGGATTATTGTCCTCAACATTCTGTTCAAAATCTTCATCATTATAAATAATGCCTTTAAAATGATTTGATTTACTTGCAACTTTAGCTGTGTGTGATTTTAATTTCCACTTTGAAACAAGCTCTTTTGAAAGCATAAAGAATTCATTTCTTCCTGTAACAATCCCTACATCAACTTCCATAATGTCGGAGCAAGGTTTTATTCTGATGTCAGATTTTATTTTTCTTAGGAGTTCAATTTCATCTGCATTTAAAAAATACTTTGTCCATTTTTCGGTGGAATGGTCAAGTGCTTTTACTTCTGCTTTATGAATTTTCTCAATCTCTATTGAATTTAATTCACTCAGATTGTTTAATTCCAAAACTCTTATGCCTTTATTAGATGTTACATCTTTTTCGCAAAGCATCAAAACAATTTCCTGTTGGATGTCAGTGAAAACAAGTTTCTTGAATGTTACAATTGTGATTCGTGAAAAAAACTTTGAGAGAAACACTCTTGTTTCAGCAGCATATTTTACCTGAAACAGTTCGGCAGGAATTACCATTGCCAATTTTCCGAAGCGATTTAATTTACTTGCTGAGATTACCAGAAATGGAACCCAAATATTAGTTAGCTTATTAGGATGCAAATTCATTTCCTCCATCATCTTAAAAGCAACTTCTCGATGTTCTTCCGGAAAGTTTTGATAGCGAATAAATGGCGGATTGCCAACAACTACATCAAAGTGTGCTTCTCCATTTGCATTGGAAATGTAATTAAAAAAATCAGTATTTAGAATTGTTGTTGAATTCAAACCATATTTTGCTGCTCTTGCTTTTGATTTATCCGCTTCGTTTTCTACCAGTTCAATACCTTTTATTAGTCCAAACAATTTCTTTTCAGGAACACCAAGTTCTTTGAATCTACGAATAGCTGATTCAATAAAATTTCCGTCACCACAACTTGGCTCTAAAACTCTTTGCGTTGGTTTTGTGATTGCCCATTTGCAGATGAAATCTGTAATCGCTTGCGGTGTGTAGTAACCACCACGAAGTTTTTTTGAATCAAGGTGCTCAATAATTTCTGTTGCCATTTTAATCTTCGTTTAGGTCGTTATTTAATTCTTCATCGTCACGAACTGTACTTAATTCATCGTTTGTAATTCCGTAAAGAGAATTCACTTGCTCAATAAGCGAATTAAAAAGTAAATCCATTTTGTGTTGCATTATATTCTTTTTAGCATAAATGTAACTTCTGTTATAAGTTGCTTTGGTAGCGATTAAACTCTTTACAGTTTTTACAATTTCATTGTGAAGTTTTGTTTCTTCTGCATTTGTAAAATCAATTTTCCTGATTGGAAGATTCTCAATAAATTGTTTTCCGTGTGAGTAATATGCACCTCTGAATTCACTTGCTCCAGATTTTACCATTGCTTCAAAAATCGGGTGGGCAAGAATTCCTAAAATGTAATAAAGTGAATAGTTGGAATTGGTAAACAAAGAATAGTAAGGACCATTTCCACCTCCTGTAAATTGTAAATTGTTTTCATCAAACACATAAGGCGGCTTTGTTGAAAGCACTGACCAAATCAATTTCTTATTATTGTGAAACCGTGTCAAACTCTGCGACCTTCCGTATTGATACCACTTCGGGTCGTTTCCATTTATACTGCGTTTTGAAAGGTCTGCTTTGAAGTTATTTAAGTAAGCCCAGGTCAGAGGAAAGTTCTCCTGAAAATATTGTTCTGAAAAAACTTCTGCTTTATCCGGTTGTATGTTGTAAGGGAAAATAATTTGAGCATTTGGTTTTACTGTATCAAATAGACCAAATGACAGGTCATACAAACAAGGCTTGCAAATTGATTTTTCAATTTCATAAACTGTATTCTTGTATTTAAAACGATAAGTTGTTTCAGTTTCTTCGTCTGGCTGGAAAATATAAATCTTATCAGCACTTGTTTGTAAGCCAACGGCTATTTCCGCAATAGAACCAAGCGTAATTATATTTGCATTTTTTGCTTTTTCAAAAACTGTTTGCGTTGGTTTGGAAACAAAAATCCACGGCTGCTCGGTGTATTCTGCCGAATTGTAATTGTCGTAACTGATAGAACCTGCTGTGAGTTCGGCTGCAATTCTCTTTATCCGTCTGAAAGAAATTTGTTCTCTTTTCTTTTTATCAAGAATAAGAATTGCGGTGTAAGTGCTGCGGTTCGGAAAAACCTGAGTAACTCCAAAATGAATGATTCTAAAAAGTGAAGAATGTGAAGTAATAAAAGCACGAAGTGCTTTTCCACCTTTCACTATAAAAAATTTATGAGGAACAATGTAACCCAATACTCCATTTTCATTAAGCAAACCGATTGCTCTTTGAATAAAGAGATAGTATT
Organism: Ferruginibacter sp.; assembly: GCA_046593675.1. Lineage (GTDB taxonomy): Bacteria > Bacteroidota > Bacteroidia > Chitinophagales > Chitinophagaceae > Ferruginibacter. The sequence goes on along the minus strand of JBKJSZ010000282.1, from coordinate 2,395 downwards.
TATCAAAGGTCTCTGCTTCTGCAACTGTGTAACCTGAAACATCACTTTGAAAGAATTTTATTTCTTCTGCTGAAAACTTTATAATATTTTGAATTCTTACATAAGGCGGATTACCTACAATCGCATCAAAACCATTTCGCTGTTCTAAGAAAGTAAATTCCTCTTTCCAGTTGAATGGTTTGAGTTTGAAATGCAACTCGTCATTCTCAACCGCTTCTGGGTGGAATTGAAAATAAGAATCATCAACAAGAGAATTGCCGCATTTAATGTTGTCGTCTAAACTCGGTAAAACTTTTTGTTTGTATTTGGCAAGATAATTTTCAATTGACCCTGAATTTTCTCCCTCTAATAATTTCAATAGTAAACTAAACTTACTTACTTCAACAGCATAAGGGTTTATGTCAACCCCGAAAATATTGGAAGTGAGAATTTGATGTTTTGCTTTTAACGTTAGTTGATAAGAACCGTCAAATACTTGGTTGATTATTTCAGTATCATTTACACCTGCTGCAACTAAGCCAAGTGTAATTTTTACAAAAAGATAGTCGTAAATTGAAATTAAAAAAGTTCCTGAACCGCAACAAATGTCAGCCAATTTTAATTGCTGCATTTGTTCAAGTGTTTTCCCTTCAAAAAGTGGAGCAAGTGTTTCATTAATGATATTCTGAACTATCAACTTTGGTGTTGGCACAACACCGCTTGATGCCGCCACTTCGGGTTCTTCAACGATTGAGATTTGTCTTTCGCTAACAATCGCAATCTTGCTTCCTAAATATCTCTCGTAAATCTGGCTAAGTATTGTCGGGTCAACAACTGAAAAATCATAAGGGCTTTGTGGATAATAAAGTTCGCTGAAAATCTCAATCAGGATTTCTGATTTGAGATTGATGTTTAAAGAAAAGTTGTCTTCAATAAAATCAAATAGCCCTGAGTTGTATTTTTTGTCCGATAAAACGAAAATCTTTTTGAGTTCATCATAGCTTTTGATATTTTTGAGTGTTTCGTATTTCTCAATTTCCCTGTCCTCGCAAATTCTTAGAAATACAATTCTGTTTAGCAATCGCTGAATCAGAAAGTTTATGTCTTCGTTGTTGAATCCGTCATTGTTTGCAATAACATCACTTGCCAAACTCTGCCGCCAATTTTCAATCTGCTTTAAAAAGTAATCGTCAAATGTTGTTGTCTCTTTTTGCGTTACTGCAAAGTATTCATCAATGTAACCAGATGCGACCGATTGAAAAGAGAGTAGCTGATATAGTTCGTCAAACTTTGAAAGATATTCTGAGAAATTAAACGACTTATACCTTGCAACACTTGCAGCATCTTCTGCATTTGGTTTGTGTCGGCAATCGTAAACTGATAATGTTTCAACGTTTGTAAGAATAGAAATTCCAAGGTTGGCATTCCATCCGTATCTCCTTGTTTGAAACGCTGGCTTGTTTGATTTGTCAAGGTCAATTGAAACTTTTTTTGCCTCAATAAAAAACTTTCTTGTTCCTTGAATTCTTAGAGTATAGTCGGGATTCTTTTTTGTAACAGAATCTTCAACCTCTACATCAATACTTTCTTCCTGTATCACATCACGAAGGAATTGAGATTTTGATTTCTCATTGTCCACATCCCAGCCAAATGTTTTCAGAAGCGGATTCAGAAAGTCAATCCTTAATTGTGCTTCACTGTATTTTGGAGTTTTGTAAATGGCATACTCCTTCCCAAAAGCACTGATAAGTGCTTTAAGTTGCTCAAGGCATTCTTCTTTTGTTGTTGTTACTTTATATGCCATTAAGCTTTGCCGTTTGTTTTTCTTAAATACTTAATTTTTTCTTCTGCAACCTGCAATGCTTCAACTCCAAATTCTTCTTCAAGTAATTCATAAGCGACTTTGTCGCTTAGAAAATTTACTTGTAAATCCTTTTTGTTTATTTTAAAAACTTTGGCAATTTTCTCAATTAAGTCTGAGTTCGCACTTCTCTCATTTCTTTCAATCTTGCTGAGTGTTGACTGGTCAAGGTCAAGTTGTGCCGCAAGTTTTCTAAGAGGCATGTCACTTTCCTCTCTCAATTTTCTGAGCATTTCTCCAAATGTTTCAACTTTTTGCATAGTCGTGTATTGTTCTTGACAAGAATTGTCCAAATATAGTAAGTCCCCTTTTAATTTGCCAAAAAAATTAGCAACATTTTTTAGCAAACTGTGGATAATTTATCAGAATTCCGTCCAATGGGTGGTGGGTGGGCATTGGTGTTCAGTAATGATATAATGCTGAAGTGTTGAACAAATGATGATAGATAATCGTCCGCTGGGGTGGGCGGGCTGTGTGTTGGCATTTTTAGCTCTTTGTGCAAGGTTGGCTTTGTGTCTGGGTTTTGTGTGCCTTGCAATGTGCTAAAAATAGCGT
>JBKJSZ010000246.1:0-10287 GCA_046593675.1 Ferruginibacter sp. | reverse complement strand
GATGATTATCGTTACTTCCCGGAACCAGACTTACCGTATTTTATAATAACAGATGAATTATTAAATAAATTACGGGAGGCCTTGCCGCAATTGCCGGAATCTATCAGCGAAAAATATATATCTGAATTCGGTTTAAATGAATATGATGCCCATGCAATGCTATCAGATAAAGAAACGTATTTATTTTTTGAATCTGTAATTAAATATCATAATAATTATAAATCAGTTGCTAACTGGATACACGGACCTTTGAAGTTTTATTGCAATGAAAACAATTGTGATCTGAACAGTTTTCCATTATCGGCAGAAAAAATTGCTTCATTGATCGCTATTTCAGATTCCGGAAAAATACATGTTAATGTTGCCTCCACAAAGCTGCTCAATGCTATGATAGAATTTCCGGAGCAATCACCAGCTAACTTAGCGGAATCTCTAAATCTGATACAACAAACAGATGATTCAGCTCTGCATATCTGGATAGAGGAAGTGTTGAATAAAATGCCGGATAAAGTGGCAGAATATAAAAAAGGGAAAAAAAATTTACAGGGTTTGTTTGCAGGAGAAGTTAAAAAACTCAGTAAAGGAAAAGCAAATATGCAATTGGTGAATGAATTACTAATAAAAAAACTCAGCTAACTTATGTATTTGAAAAATTTTTTTACTATTGTAATTGTAGCCGGTATCTATTCCTGTCATACCTCTTCTAACGATAAAAAATTTACAGTAAAAGCAGAAATAGCTGGCGCAACAAATCAAAAAGTACTGTTAGAACAATTATATTTCACACAACAACCTCCTTCTATTGTTGATACCGCATTACTCGAAAATGGAAAATGCGAATTAACTGCTATTGCAGAAGAAGAAGGTATGTTCAGAATTCGTTTGCAGAACCCTGATCTTTCTTACATCTTTATTAACGACGCAAAAAATATTTTCTTTAAAACGAATCTAAAAGAGGAAGGGTTGGAAGGTGCGCATTTTAATACAAAAGCGAATTTAGTTCTGAAAAATTTTTTATTGTATTTACAAGATCAAAGTAATCTTGCAGCCATAACAAAACAAAGAATTGAATCATTAAAAACAACAAAAAATAACGATTCTGCTGTAATCGCAGAAGATCAAAAACTTCAGCAATCATTTGCAAACTACAAAAATTATATTGTTCATTTTATAGATACTGTATCTGATCCGGTGGTGGCCATGTTTGCATTGGGTTATACGCAGGGCACGGATGAAAATAAACTGAAACCGGTTATCACCAAATTAGCTAACCGATACCCAAATCACCAGGGAATTATTACGCTGGTAAATGAATACAATAAACAGTCAACTATAGAGAAGCAAACGGAACCAACAACACCCACTATTGGTCCCGCTATAGGAAGTTTAGCTCCTGAATTAAAAATGAATGACACAAACGACAAACCTTTTTCCTTAAGTTCCCTGAGAGGTAAATATGTTTTAGTTGATTTTTGGGCAAGTTGGTGTGGCCCATGCAGAAGAGAAAATCCGAATGTTGTAGCAGCGTATAATAAATATAAAAATAAAAATTTTACCATACTGGGCGTTTCCCTGGATGAAGATAAAGCCGCGTGGTTAGAGGCCATTCAAAAAGATAAGCTCACCTGGCAACATATAAGTGATTTAAAATACTGGAGCAGTGCTGCGGTAGGTTTATATGGTTTCGATGGAATTCCTTTTAATGTATTGGTTGATCCATCTGGAAAAATTATTGCAAAAGAATTAAGAGAAACTGATCTTGATAAAACACTTAATGAAGTATTGAAATAAACACGGTTTACTTTTTTCAAAGGTTTTATTTCAAACGCAGAGATGCAAAGACGCTGAGTTTAATACAAAAGCTATTTCAATCTGAATATTTTTTTCTCATTAAGTCTGCGTCTCCGCGGTTATTTTTATTTCAAACCCATAGACGTAAAGACGTGGAGTTTAATACAAAAGTTGTTTGATCAGAATATTTTTTCTCATTTACTCTGTGCCTCCGCGGTTTACGCGGATTACATTAGAAATCTTTTTCACAATACAAATTCTCGTACATAAAAAGAGAGGCTGTTTTCACAACCTCTCTTTTCACATTATTAAATTTATTTATTGAGCCATATTAACAGTGTATAGAGCATTAAAGTAACCTACACCAGTAACGCCTAATTGCATTTTAAGGGTAAAAGTTTTATTGCAATAAGAATAGAAACCAGGAGTTGCAGAAAGTGCAGCAGATGGTACTCTTACAGCAATAGTTTGTCCGGCATAAGTTGCATTAATATCACCAGCATTACTCCCAGGAATAGCCATTTGCGGAACTACAATTGCCGTTGGGTTAGAAGGATTAGACCAGTTTAGATTGAACGTGATCGGACCCCAACCATTATCCCAGATATTGGTAACTACTATGGTACCTGATGTAGGACCTGTTACGGTTACTGCGGAAATACCTGTAGTGTAAGGACCGTAAGGACCCGTACCAAAAACTTCATTAGTATTAGGATAACTTCCTACAAGATCTGTAAGGATGGGAGTAGCTTCATTACAAGCTGATGGACCAGATATAATTAAAATAACGGTATCAGAGAATGCGGTGATTTCCAGTGATGGTTGCGTTAAAGCTATAACCAATGTATCAACTGCATTTAAAGGATAAGATACCGGATTTGCAGTAAAAGTAATGGTATCCATTGTTTTACCTGCAGGAATAGTAACTGTACCTGATCTATTCATGGTATAATCTGTTCCTAAAACCGCTCCTGTTGGGGATGTAATGTTGTAGGTAACAATTCTGTCAACGTTAGCAACATCCGTAGTTCCCACTACAACTTTATATTCTGCTGGAGTTGTAGGAGTTACAGAATAGAATTGATTTCTTTCACCTACAAAATGTGCAGCCGGACGAGGTACGGTAACATCATATAGTTTTGTCTTATCACACCCTGTTACCACAAACATTACCGCAAGAATCGCGATCAGGGTTAGATTATTAAAAAATTTCATAATTATATTTTTTGAAGTTATTTAGTATTAATAGCCAGGGTTTTGAACGACGTTACGATTAGCCGTTAGTTCAGTACTTGGAATCGGATATACAAATCTGTAATCACCGGCCGGCAAAGTCTGCCAGGCTATATTTGCATCCGATGCTAATCTTTGAACAGCTAAACCATTACGTTTAAGATCATAAAAACGAAACCCTTCGAATGCTAACTCTTTAAATCTTTCATCCAATACTGCAGTAACTAAAGCCGCAGCCGTTGCAAAGGTTTGGTCAACATACCCGGAAATTCTGGCAGCACGTACAGCATTTAAATCAGCAGCGCCGGCAGCCAGATCGGGAGATGCTTTTTTGGCATTTGCTTCTGCACGGATCAAATACATTTCAGAAATACGGGAAGCTTTTAAGTCAACAATTCTACCACCTCTTGATGAAGTATAAAATTTATTAACGTAATAATCACCAGCAGTTCCGCCGATGTAAGCATTCTTACGAATATCTCCGGTACCATAACTAGCCACCAGCTTATCTGAAGGAGCTATGTAGATATTTCCACCAGTTGTAGTCCACAAGCTACCAATTCCGGCACTGGTATAAACGATACGGAATAAAATCTCATTAGTATTTAAATCAAGCCAGATACCTGTAAATGCACTACCTGAAACTAATGGTTTCACACCTGAATTAATAACCTCTGTAGAAAAAGTGATAGCAGCATCATAATCTTTCTTATATAATGCTATTCTAGCTTGGTATGCAGCAATATTTATTTTGTTTAAAGCAACATCAGAAAATGCATCAGTTGCCACTAAAGTTTTTGCTTCTGCTAAATCCGCATCTATCTGAGCCATTACTTCACCCATAGAATTTCTTGCAGGTTGTGCATTTAGATCAGACACTAAAACCAAAGGCACACCTAAAGGATCTGAAGGGTTATAAACATTGCTATAATTATTCAATAATTCATAATATGCTAAAGCACGTAAGGCTAATAATTGCCCTTTCAAAGAAGAACGTAATGGTTCCTGAGCGGCCGTTGCAGAAACAGTTGGCACTTTCGGTAACACCCTGTTTACCTGATCAATTAGGTTATAATAATCATAAAACGCACTAGTAACATCACCACCGGAGGTAGGATCTGACGCATATTGATAACGGTATGTCAAAGCACCTTGTCCGCTGTTTCCACTTCCAATTTTTGCTTCATCAGAAGTTAATGCACTAGTATACATATTATTTGCATAGGCACTATAACGAGCATATGCACCATTTACACCTGCTTGCAAATCTTCGATCGTTTGAAAAGCATTGGTTTCATTAAAACTATCTGTTGGATTTAATTCTAATACTTTTTTGCAACTGCTAAAACCAACCGCAGCGACTAAAATAAGTACTATAAATTTATTATGTTTCATATATATTTTTTGCTTTGATATTAAAAATTAAGCTCTAATCCTGCAGTGAAAGTTCTAGGATTAGGGAATTCACTTAAATTGATATTAGTAGCTCCGGCTTCAGGATCCAATCCTCTCCATTTTGTCCAGATAAACAAATTATTTCCCTGTACAAAAAATCTTGCATTAGAAACAATTTTAGTCTTAGAAACCATGCTTTTAGGAAGAGAATAAGATAAAGTCACCTCTCTTAAACGAAGGAATGAAGCATCATGAATAATTTTAGAAGAAAAACTTGTACCATATAATGGACTCGGTGTCGAAGCTAAATCTCCTGGTTTTTGCCAGAAATTTAAATCTGCAGACTGATTATATCCCGATGCCAAAAATCCTACAGGATTTTCTACAAAATATTCCATGTTATCTACTTTTTTCGAACCACTCTGCCAGCTGAATAAAGTGTTCAGATCAAATCCTTTAAACCGTAAAGACGTTCCAAAACCACCTTTCCATGGAGCTTCCCATGTACCATATTTGGTAACTCGATCTGCATCACTATAGGTATTTGTAATTCTGTTATCTTTAGTATAATACAAAGGCTGACCTGTAGCGGCATCAACTCCTGCCCACTCCACTTCATAATGTGAACCTACGGGCAAACCTACTTTAAATAAATCGGTACCATTAGGATTTTCATATTCATTTAATCCACCTAAATCATCAATCCTGTTTTTGTTATATGCAACATTACCGTATAAAGACCAAACTAAATTTTTAGTGCTGATCACTTCGCCTGTTAAACTAACCTCCACACCTTTGTTGCTTAACTGGCCCACATTAATATCCTGTCCTACTTGTCCAAAACCTGTTGAAGCAGGTAAACTTTTTAATACAAATAAATCTTTTGTTATTTTACTATACACGTTTACATCACCATAAATTCTGCGGTTAATAATCTCGAAGTCAACTCCCAGATTAGTAACATACGTTTTTTCCCATTTCAACTTATCATTACCTGGTGTTGCATAGAAAATAGTATTGGTTCCATTATAATTTCCAGTTGAATTTTGAGCTAAATAACCAAAATCTCCAACAGGGAAGTTATTGGCATTACCTGAACTACCATAACTTAACTTAATTCTTAATGAATTGATGGCTCTGATACTCTTTATAAAATCTTCTTTTGAGGCATCCCAAACACCTCCTACAGAATAGAAACTTTGCCATCTTGTGTCAACCGGTAATTTGGAAGATCCGTCTCTTCTGAAAGATCCGGAAAATGTATATTTACCGTTATAAGTATATCTCGCTGTTACAAGACCAGAAGATAATGCATTAGATGATTTACCACCGGTAACTCTTGCAAACAACTGGTTTGCCGTATTTCCTTGTGTAATGGCTGCTGGTGTGTTAGGGCGTTTGGGATCCGTTCCAAATCCTGTAGCACTGAATACTTTTTCTAATTCCGTTACATACTCACCTAAAACCGTGAACTCCACATCATGTTTTTCCAGGAACATATTTCTATAAGTTGCTGATGGACGAACAGAAGCAGTTAAAAATCTTGATAAACCTTCAGTTTGGAAACCAGCTTTACCTGTAATACTGCTTGAGGAAGCTCGTACAAAAGGTATTTTACTTCCGTAATTTGTATTTTGTGTTTCCCTGAAATCCACACCTGTAGTTAATCCTAAAGTGATATGACTAGTAACTTTGTAACTGGTGGTCAATCCTAAAGTAGTTTTAATCTGGTTACTAAAATTTTTGTCATACTTAGTAAGATCCAGTTGATTAGCTGCGGCGAAAGAGCTACCTACACCTGTAGCAAAACCACCATTATCGTTATATAATTTTGCATAAGGTACATTTACTACAGAGCTCAGGAATGGATTTCCCAAACTATTAGTACCAGTTGATTGTTGGAAATTCCTTTTTGTATAACCAATATTACTTGATATGGCTAGTGTGAACTTATCATCAGCATAATCCACATTAGTAGCTAAAGTAATACGCTTCATATCTGTTCTTAGAGTAATTCCTTCTTCATTATACATGCCTAAAGCAGAATATATTCTTGTTTTTCCAGTGCCACCGCTTAAGGATAATTGATGGTTGCTGAAATTTGCAGATCTGAAGATTTGATCATACCAGTTTGTGTTGATCCGGGAGATTGAATCCAACGCTAAATCAGCCTGAGCTTTTTCAGCAGCCGTTAACGCTGCATATCTTGGGTTGTCTGCAGAATAAAACCATCCAGGAATAGCTGCATTGGTATTATCACCACTAACAGCTCCATAATTTTTTTGTGCCGTTAACAATTCAGCCGTTGTCATTGGTCTGAAGGCAAAATCGGGTTTTGATTTCACACCCATTTGTACAGAATAACCCAACTTCATTTTTCCGGCTATACCTCTTTTTGTAGTAATTACAATTACACCTGCAGAACCTCTGGAACCATATAAAGCGGTTGAAGCAGCATCTCTTAAAACGTCAACAGTGGCGAAATTATTTGGATCTAAACCCTGGAAAACACCAGCTTCAACAGGAATTCCATCTACAACGTATAATGGATCGTTTCCTGCACTAAGTGACCCTTGTCCACGTATAATAACATTTGCAGAAGTACCGGGAGCACCACTACCTGTTAATGCAATTAAGCCCGGAGCACGACCTTGTAAAATCTGGTCGAAAGATCCAACCGGTTGATTTTTTAGTTGTTTTTCATCAATTCTTGAAGATGCACCCGTGTATTGTGATTTTTTAACTTTACTAAGACCGGTCACAACCACATTGGTAAGATCCGTTGCACCTGATGAAGTTAACCTTACATTAAAACTATTTGACCCTGCACTGATTGACTGAGTTTCATACCCTAGTATACTGAACACAATTTGTTTGGCATTGGCCGGAACCGTAAGACTAAAAGTACCAGCAGCATCTGTTGTAGTGCCTGCATTGCTACCTTTAACAATAACGGAAACATTGGAAAGCGGGGCGCCATTTGCATCAGTGACTTTACCCGAGATGGTCTTTTGCGCGTATGAAACCAGCACAAAACCCAAACTGACCCATAGGGTCAAAAGAAGTTTTCTCATTTGAATGTTAGTTTAATAATCCGCAAATATAGGATTTAACAGTTTAAATAGAATTTTTTCCAATTTCGTTAAATCACCTACTGCGTTTAGTTTTGGATAATTGTTGTTTTGGTATTATTTATAAATTGTTGTAAAATGATTTGTTATCTTAATTCCAGACTTACATTTGACCTTATCCGATAAACTTTCGCTGCTTCGCCAGCAATAATATTAGAACCGGTAATAAAATAATATTGGTTAGGGTAGCCGCAAGCAAGGTTACAGATGTTAACCAACCTAATGCCTGCGTTCCTCCAAATCCACTGAAACAAAATATGATGAAGCCGGCTGTTAATACTAAAGAAGTATAAATAATGCTTAATCCGGTATGACGAATCGTACTGCTCACCGTTTTAGCAATATTGTAATTAAAAGAAGGCAACTCCTGTTTATAATTCACTAAAAAACGAATGGTAATATCCACCGCAATTCCTAATGCTACGCTGAAAACCAATACCGTAGAAGGCTTCAAGGGAACACCTGCCCAACCCATGATACCGGCCGTTACCATTAAAGGAATGATGTTAGGCAATAAAGAACAAACCAAAATCCTGAATGAACGGAACAAATACAGCATACACAAGGCAATCAGCAAAAATGCCCATGCCACACTTTCTTTTAAACCATTGATTATAAACCGGCTACCTTCCAGAAAAGTAATGCTTGTTCCTGTAAGTGTAACAGCATAACTGCTATCAAATAACTGATCAGCTCTTGTTTGTACCTTATTTAATATACGAGGCAATTTTTCTGTACCTACATCGGCCATACTGATACTTATTCTTGTACTGCTTTTGGTACTGTCTATAAACGACCTGATCATATTAGTAAATCCGCTTCCCGATTTTTCATTTTTTGATGGACGCAAATAATCTCCTACAAAAGCTCCGTCAAAACTATTGGGCATTAAATATTGTAAACTGTCATTATCATAAAAACCTTGCTTGGCGAATTTTAATCCTTCCGCTACAGAAACCGGACGATTCATTTCGGGCATGGCCGCTATAAAAGAAGACAAAGAATCTACCTTTTCAAAAACGGAGAGCGAACGCATTCCTGTTAGGCCGTTTCTTTTTTTAGTATCAATTACAATTTCCAAAGGCATCACTCCGTGAAAATTCTTTTCAAAAAATTTTAAATCCGTAAATACTTTATCTGTTTTAGGCAAATCATCCACTATAAACCCAACTGTTTTTAACCGGGCTATTCCGAAACCTGAGAATACCAATATCAGAAACGTTAAAGCCAAAACAACCTTCCGGTGATGAAATACCCATCTTTCTACGTTTATTAAAAAATCAGAGATCCATTTATTTTCGAGGTAACGGAATTCCTTTGCTACAGGTGCTTTCTGATAACTTAGTATAGCAGGCAATAAAATAAAGGAGATAAAAAAAATGATCATAATGCTCAAACCAGCCACTACTCCAAACTCTTTTAAAATGGCACTTTTTGTAAAAGCAAAAACTGCAAACCCTATAGCTGCCGCGATATTACAGAATAACGTTACAATACCCATTTTGCTCACCATCTCAATCAGTGCAGCGTTTTTATCTTTCGTTTCTACATAAGCAGAATGGTATTTATTTATAAAATATATACAGTTAGGAATACCAATTACCACCACTAAAGAGGGAAGTAAGGCCGTTAATAAAGTGATGTTGTACCCGCATAAATAGATCAATGCAACCGTCCATATTACACCCACTATTACAATGGTCAATGATAATAATGTAGTGCCGATGGATCGGAAAAACAATAACAAAATCACCAGACTAAACAGTAATGAACCTAACAAAAAGAATTTCATTTCATTACGGATACGGTCTGCTACCACAGTTCTTATAAGTGGTAAGCCACTCAGATGTGTTTCTATTTTTGTTTCCTTTTCAAATCGGGCGGCAGTTCTCTGAATCCCTTCAATGGTTTGTGACCGCGCTGCCGAGGCGAGTATGTTTTTATTGATACGCGCTCCCATCAGGTAAGCGTGACTATCAGGATTATATAAAAGCGTTTTATAAAAGGGAAGATTATAAAATATTTTTACAGAACTATCCAGTTGTGCAGGATCATTAGTATTATTGAAAATTTTTACAGCATTTAATTTTTCCGTTACACTGTCTTTTACTAATATCACCGCAGAAGGAATGCTTAACACACTTTCTACTCCGGGAATTTTTCTTAAGCTGTCTTCTAATTGTTTATAAGCATTAAAATTTTTGAATGTAAAAAACGCCTGGCTTTGAACACCAATCACTAATAGATTTCCATCATCCCCAAATGTTTTCCGGAACAACTGGTAATCTTTATATTTTTGATTGTCTGTAGGAATGGCTTTTGAAAATTCATAGCTCAGTTTTACTTTGTAGGCAAAATATCCCATCACACCTGTCAGAACCAATAATAGCAACAATAAAATTCTCCTGTATTTTAATACGAACCTCGCCAGTTGTTGCCACATGTTTCCCATTTTCTGCAAAGAAACGGCATTTTAATTTCTGCCGCCCAATCCCGTACTTTAGCTTTCTGAAATGACACATAAAACAAAAGGTTTAGTTCTTAAAACCATCAAGTATGGAGAAACCAGTTTGGTGGTTACTATACTTACAGAATTGTTTGGTGTACAAACGTATATGGTGAATGGTGTGCGTACTTCAAAAAAAACAGGTAGTAAAGCATTGCTTTACCAGCCTGCCTCCTTGCTCGATCTTGAAGTATATCATAATGAACTGAAAGCTATGAACCGTATTAAGGA
>JBKJSZ010000244.1:0-4102 GCA_046593675.1 Ferruginibacter sp. | reverse complement strand
CTTTCTTTTTCAACTGACGACATTTCTTGCATATATTTCGTATCTGCATCCTGCCTTTTTTTATTGTGAAACATTTGTTGTGCAGACAGCATGAATGAGCCCATACCGGGTTCCTGCTTTCCATCTCTATCTTTCATTCCTGCTTTTAACATCTTGGGGTTATAAGGTGTCATCCAAAATCCTGCACCCACCTCCAGCGGCATCCAGCTTTTTGCACCTTTGGCTGCTTCATCCATTGAACGGATGTCTGCATCATACATCTTTAGTTGTGGATGTTCTACTTGAATGGTCTTAAGTATGTCATTAATGGTTTTTGTTTGTGCCATAGTAATACAGACTGCCACCGTCATTATCAATATCAAAGGAGTTCTTTTCATCATTTATTATTTTAATGGTTCAAGCATTTGCACTTCATTCATCATCGTTGTGTCACTCACGGCATCATTTGGTAATTCTATTGAGCGATACATTAATAGGCAATAAGCAATAAGCAAAATGCGATGCGCTCAATAATGAAAAAAGTACAAGATTGCAACGCAACGATGTTTAATAGATGCAATTTGTATGGCTCAAAAAAAAGTTCTATCTGTGTTTATTTTTAACCATTGTAAATTTACTCTGCACGTTGCCTATTGTATTTAGTCTATTATGTATTATTCTTTCATTGCCTATTACCTATTGCCATTGCCTCTAATCATTCAACTCCTCTATAGCTACTTTGCCTCTTTTCTTTAATTCGTTTTCGCGAACCCATGCATACATGGCAGGTAATACAATCAATACAAAAAACGTAGAGGTAACCAAGCCAAATACAAATGGGATGGCTATGGGTTTCATTACATCGCTGCCGGTTCCTGCTGCCAGCAAAAGAGGTAATAAACCAAAAATATCTACCAATACGGTCATTAGTTTTGGCCTTAATCTAAGGGCGGCACCTTCATAAACAGCTTCCTCAATGTCATTATTATTTAGTAGCTCACCTGTTTCCTTTTTTTTGCGCACCTTGTTGTATAAAGAGTTGTTCAAGTATACTAACATAAGCACTCCTGTTTCCACCGCTATACCAAATAATGCGATAAAGCCTACGGCCACAGCAACGGAAAAATTTACATCAAAAAAGAAAAGTGAATAAGCGCCTCCAACTAAGGCTACAGGTATGCTTGACAGAACTATTAATACTTCGCGATACGTATGGAATGTAAAATAAAGAATGACCATAATAATTAGGAGTACAATTGGCATCAAAATCTTTAACCGTGTTTCTGCTCGTACCTGGTTTTCGTACTGTCCGCTCCATTCTATAAAATAGCCCTTCGGTAATTTTTTAATCAGGCTGTCTAATTTCTTTTTAGCATCACCAACCGTACTGCCTAAGTCTCTATCACGCACATTAAATAATAATGTGCCACGAAGCATTGCATTTTCTGAAGTAATCATTGGTGGACCTTCTGATATAACCACATCTGCAACAGCAGATAATGGAATAGGACCACTTGATGTTGTAACCAGCAATGTTTTCAACTTTTCTATGTTGTTGCGAACATCCTGTGCAAAACGTGCGTTCACGGAAAAGCGTTGTCGCCCCTCAATAGTCGTAGTAATATTCATTCCTCCAATGGAAGATTCTATTACCATATTCACATCATTCACACTCAAACCATAACGACCAATTTCATCTCTTTTAATTTTTATTTCTACATACTTACCTCCAATAATAGGCTCTACATATAAATCTTTAATCCCCTCCACACCTGTTAGTGCAACTTTGAATTGTTGCGCCAAAACGTTGATTGAATCAAGGCTTTGACCATAAACTTTTACCCCTACATCGGTACGGATCCCGGTAGAAAGCATATTAATACGATTGATGATTGGCTGCGTCCAACCATTTATTACGCCGGGTATTTGCAGCTTGTTGTTCAATTCTTCAATGATTTTATTTTTCGTCATTCCATCCCTCCATTGTGATTGAGGTTTTAGGAGAATCATCGTTTCTATCATACTGATCGGAGAATTGTCTGTAGCGGAGTTTACTCTTCCTGCTTTTCCTAATACATTAAGAACTTCAGGTGTAGCCTTAATTAATTTATCCTGCACCTGCATAATGCGTTTTATTTCTGCGTTGGAAACATCAGGAAGTGTTACCGGCATAAATAAAAGTGATCCTTCATCAAGGGGTGGCATAAACTCTGAACCTAAACGCATAACCAGTGGAATACTTGCAACAACCAGTATTAATGCTATCAGCATGGTCGTTTTCTTCCAGAGAAGTGACCATCGGATTATGGGGTTATAGAGCCAAAGGAAAAATCTGGATACCGGGTGCTTTTTTTCAGAGCGCATTTTACCTTTCAGCATCATTGACATTAACACAGGTACAAGAAAAATTGCCACAAAAGCAGACCCTATCATAGCGAAGCTCTTTGTAAGAACCAGGGGTGTAAACATTTTCTTCTCCTGACCTTCAAGAAACAGTATGGGTGCAAATGATACTAACGTTATTAATATAGAATTGAACACTGCCTTACCTACCAAGACAGAGGAGTTTTCAATTCTTTTTAATCTTTCCTCATTTGAAATCATAATGATTATTTATTCTGTTTCTTCGGTAATAGATTTCAGCGCATTTTCCACCATCACAATTCCTGCATCCACCAGGTCGCCTACTGCCAATGCTACACCGGCAAGCGACATAATGTTAGAGCTTACATTAAACCAATCCATCATAATGAAGGAGATTAACACACTCATTAAAATGGTTATAACCACTATTAAAGCACTACGTATATGCAGCAGAAATATGAAGAGCACAAGCGCTACAACTATGATTTCTTCAATCACTGCTTCTTTTAAAGTAGCAATTGTAGCTTCAATTAAATCGGACCTGTCATAAGCGGTGTGAAATTTTACCCCCGGCGGTAAACCCTTTTCAACATCTGTTAATTTCTCCTTTACTTTATCAATTACATCTTTTGCATTTTCTCCATATCGCATCACTATTATACCACCCACTTTTTCTCCTTCACCATTTTCTTCTATTATGCCTAATCGCAGTTCGCCACCCATTTGCACGGTAGCAATGTCTTTTACCCTGATGGGTATAGACCCTTTTGTCATTAACGGTATATCTTCAATGTCTTTTATCTGTGTGATGTAGCCAACTCCTCTAATGATATATCCCATATCAGCCATTTCAAACTTTCTACCGCCTACATCATTATTGTTTGCTTTTACTTTTTCAATCACATCCATTAAAGGAATATTGTAATAACTTAGCTTTTGCGGGTCAATTATAATCTGATATTGTTTTTGAAAGCCTCCAAAAGATGCCACTTCACTTACACCTGGTACAGTTTGTAAAGCGAACTTTATGTACCAATCCTGCAAGGCACGCAGTTCTCCTAAATCATGGGACGGAGCATCTAAAGTGTACCAGTAAATATGTCCTAAACCAGTGCCATCGGGACCTAACGTGGGTACTACTCCCTGTGGTAATAAACGCTGTGCATAATTTAGCCGTTCCAATACCCTTGTACGAGCCCAATAAATATCTACTGCATCTTCAAAAATTACAAACACGAAGCTCATCCCGAACATAGAGTTAGCACGTATGTTTTTTATTTTTGGAATACCCTGAAGATTGCTTACCAAAGGATAGGTTACTTGGTCTTCCATTATTTGCGGGCTTCTGCCCATCCACTCTGTAAATATGATAACCTGGTTTTCAGAAACGTCGGGTATAGCATCTACCTTGGTATTGTTAACCGAATAAAAACCATAGCCTGCCACTGCTGCAGCTATCAGCAAAACAACCATTCGGTTTTTTAAAGCCCATTTTATTGAGTTGCCAATCATTCTTATTTCAATTTTGGTTTGTCATTTTTTTTGAAAAGGTTTAAACTTTTTGCTGATTGTATAATGATAACAGAAGTAATACTTGCCGCAAGAATGATAATCCATTCCTGCATGCTCATAGAGACAATATTCAATGCTTCTCGAACGTAAGGAATCTGTATCAAACCAATTAAAATGACAAGGCTTGCTATTACTGCGTACCATACATATTTGTTCTTTATTACCTCACTTTTAAAAAATGGTCCGC
>JBKJSZ010000240.1:0-10170 GCA_046593675.1 Ferruginibacter sp. | reverse complement strand
GCTCATGGTGGTGGCGCATTCAGTGGAAAAGATCCTAGTAAAGTAGATCGTTCCGCTGCTTACGCAACTCGTCACATTGCAAAAAATTTAGTTGCCGCAGGTTTATGCAGTGAGGTGCTTGTACAGGTTTCTTATGCTATTGGTGTTGCAAAACCTACCAGTATCAACGTTACCACTTATGGAACTGCAAAAGTGGACATGACCGACGGCGAAATTGCTGATAAGATTATGAAAATGCCTGCGTTTGATATGCGCCCTTATTTTATTGAACAAAGATTGAAATTGCGTAATCCGATATACAGTGAAACTGCAGCATACGGACACATGGGACGTAAAAATGAGATCGTTGAAAAAACTTTTACTTCACCTGATGGTAAATCCATTAAGCGTAAAGTTGAATTGTTTACCTGGGAGAAATTGGATGCGGTTAAAGATGTAAAAAAAGTGTTTGGACTTAAATAATCATAATTAAATTATATTAACCCAACGACTATGTTGTTGGGTTTTTTTTTGAATATACATTTGCATAAACTTCACATTTTGAAAACATTCAGGCATCAGCATTCACGTCCTAAAAAAAATACTTTAGTCATCGGCAGGGAAGCAGTGATACAGGCGATGAAAGAAGGCAAAGCATTAGAAAGAATTTATCTGCAATCAACAGTTCATGGGCCACTGGTGGAAGAGATAAAAAAACTGGCGACAGAAAATATGATTCCGGTTAATAAAGTTCCGGTGGAGAAACTGAATAATATGAATGTTAGTAACCATGAAGGTTGCATTGCACTGATCGCAAAAGTACAATACCAGGATCTGCAACAAATCATAGATTTTGTTGTTTCTAATGGAGAAACTCCATTATTATTGATACTTGATGGAATAACAGATATTAGAAATATTGGCGGTATTTCTAGGAGTGCATTTTGCATGGGTGTTCATGCGATTATCATTCCTGATAAAGGCGTAGGTGCATTAAATGAAGATGCCATTTTAACTTCTGCTGGTGCATTAGAACTGATACCTGTTTGCAGAGTGAGTAGCTTAATGAAGACAGTAGATGATCTTCATTTGAATGGCATAAGGGTTTTTGCAAGTGATATGAAAGCCAGTAAAAAAGTTTTTGACTGTAATTTCTCTGAACCTGCTGCAATTATAATGGGTGGTGAAGAAAAAGGTGTGTATCCGGCATTATTAAAAATTTGTGATGATCAATTCAACATTCCCATGGTCGGGGATTTTGATTCATTGAACGTTTCTGTTTCTACAGGTATTGTTTTGTACGAGGTTATGAAACAACGTATCCGTTAATCGATCCGTGGTTGAAATTTTTTTGCCATTTGAGATTTCATTTTTAGGTATTTATCTCTCTGCCCGTTGATCGAAAACTTTTTGTGAATTAATCCAATAATTGCACCGGTCAAAGCACCAACTCCGCCAAGAGCAACACCGCCAGCGAAAGCTTTTGCTGAGGCTGACATAGCGAACCACTGCTTTGGGTCATCATCTCCTGATGCCAATCCTATAACTGCGCCAGTAAATGCACCAGATAAAAATCCAATTAACACACCTATTCCAACACTTCCTTTTCTATGTATTTTGAGATTTTCAATTTTTTCAATGTCATAAGACAACAGGTGGATATTTTCTGACATGGTAAAAGTAGAGTTACCTATTCCATGCAAATTTCCATTGATAAACTTTCCATCTTTTGTTTGTAATGTGACTTTATAAAGTTTCGAAGGTATTAGTGTTGCCGAATCCTGAGCAGAACTTACTAATGAAGCACCTGTTAACAATATTGAAATAAGAAGTAAAGTTGAGTATGTCATGTTCTAAAGTTTAAATCAAACCTATAAACTTTTGGAAAAAGTAAAAAATTGATTGTTAAAGTGGGTAGAAGAAAAAAACGCAGATTTTACCAAAAAAATTATTATCACTGATAAATAAGTAATTTCTGCTAAATTTATTTGAAATAAGCACTGTTTTATGACTGTTTCGGATCAATTAAAATGAGTTTAATGTCCAATCCCGGAATTCAGGTAGATTTTTTTAAAGTATTAAAAAGTCAATCGGCAGATCACATTACGTTTGTGGATGACATTGCCGATATATTACACATCAGCGCCGATAGCGCATACCGGAGAATAAGAGGAGATAAGCCATTATTGTTTCCCGAAATATGTTTGCTCGTGGAACATTATAAAATTTCTCTAGATCAATTTCTGAATATTAATAATGACAATTACATATTTACAGGCAAAATTAATAATCACATTCCTGAAACATTTGATAATTACATGAATGAACTGGAGAAGAATTTTTTATTCTTCAACAAGTTCGTTCATAAGAATATGCAGATGCTGGTAAAGGATATTCCGCCATTCATACATTTTCAAATTCCTGAGCTGGCTGCATTTAAATGTTTTTTGTGGGCTAAATCGATTTTGCATGAATCAGAATTTAAATCAGTAAAATTTGATTTGAAAGATAACCGATATCAAAAATTTACCAATCAGGGAAAAAAAATTGTAGAACTTTATTTGCAAATCCCTGATACGGAAATATGGAATATTGACAGCATCAATTCAACACTCCGCCAGATAAATTTTCATTATGAATCCGGAAATTTTTCAGATAATGAAACGGTAGTTATACTCTATGGTAAGGTGGAGAAACTAATCAATCATTTTCAATTGCAGGCAGAATCAGGGAAAAAATTCCTGATAGATCATGAACCTAATATTATGTCTACTCCGTTTAATTTGTATGTAAACGAATTAATTCTTGGCGATAATTCCTACCTGCTTGAACTAGACGATATACGTATGACTTTTTTGAATCACAGCGTTTTATATTATACCTATACAACGGATAAAAGATTTAATGATTCTATGTTTACAAATGTGGAAAATCTAAAAAGGAAATCTACTTTGATCAGCGCTGTTGGTGAAAAAGACAGGCAACGTTTTTTTAATGGTCTTCGTAACCGGATTGCTGAACATAAGAAGCTGGTTAAATAATGTATTCAAAATTTTATCTTTAAGCCATGGATTCCCGTAATATAAAATTAATTGAATGTCCCAGGGATGCTATGCAGGGCTGGCCACATTTCATTCCCACGTCACAGAAAATTGAGTATATAAATACATTATTACAAATCGGATTTAATACGATAGATTTTGGAAGCTTTGTTTCTCCAAATGCGATTCCTCAAATGGCAGATACGGCAGAAGTACTTGAAAATTTAGACAACAGCAAGAGTAAATTATTAGCCATCATTGCCAATGAAAGAGGTGCGGCAGATGCAGTTGCCCATAAACGTATAGATTATCTGGGTTTTCCTTTTTCCATCTCTGAAAATTTTCAGCAACGTAATACACATTCATCCATCAAAGAGTCATTTTCACGCGTTTTAGCGATACAGGAATTATGTGGTAAGCATAATAAAAAACTGGTGATATATATATCTATGGGTTTTGGAAATCCATATGGCGATGTCTATAATTCAGAAATAGTTGTACAATGGGTGAATGAAATGGTGAAGAATAATATTGAAATTATATCTATCGCAGATACCGTTGGGTTGGCAACAGCAGAACAAGTATATAATACAATCTCTACGCTCATCCCATCTTTTCCAGATACAGAAATTGGTGTTCATTTACATTCAGCACCGGAAAACAGATTGTCAAAAATGAATGCTGCTTTTGAAGCCGGATGCATACGATTCGATGGCGCTATCAAAGGCATTGGTGGTTGCCCTATGGCTGGAAATGATTTGGTAGGAAATATGGATACCGAATTTATGGTTGACTTTTTTCAACAAAAAAAAATTTATACAGGATTAGACATAGAGGCACTTAAGAAAAGCAGTCTCCAGGCAAATTCCATTTTTATATAACCAACATGCAATTTCACGCTGAATTTTTTCCAAAAATACTGGCCGATAAAATTCAAATACAGCATCCGGTCATGTTAATGGGTTCCTGTTTTACAGATCAAATTGGCAATAAACTTTTAGATCATAAATTTAAAATACTACAAAACCCCAATGGCATTTTATTTAACCCGGTGAGTATTTCAAGAGCCATACAAAATTATATTGGTCAAAAGAAATATACAGAAGCAGATCTTTTTTATTACAATGAGTTATGGCATAGTTGGGATCATCACAGTCGTTTTTCTTCTCCAGATAAAACGCTATGCATTGACGAATTAAACCAATCTCAAAAAAAGGCATACGATTTTTTATTAGAATCAAAATGGTTAATCATTACCTTAGGTTCCGCTTTTGTATATGAAAGAAAAGAGGTGGATGATCCTTATTTGTCCGTAGCAGCTAATTGCCATAAAATTCCGAATGATACATTCAACAGGAGATTGATGGATTCTGCAGAGGTGACAGAAATTTTAAAAAAAATAATTTCCCTGCTTCAACAATTCAATAAGGATCTGAAAATAATATTCACAATCAGCCCTGTGCGGCATTTACGGGAAGGCTTTATAGAAAATAACAGGAGTAAAGCGGCCTTGATAGAAGCGGTGCATAAAGTTTCTGACCATGTTAGTGTGTTGTATTTTCCTTCCTATGAATTGATCATTGATGATCTTCGGGACTATCGCTTTTATGCAGAAGACCTGGTGCATCCTAATTACAGTGCCACTAATTATGTTTGGGAGAAATTTGTGGAAAGCTGTATAGAACCGGCTTCTCAATCATTAATGAAAGAACTTGCCGTTATATTAGCTGCCAGAAATCACAAACCTTTTAATAAAGATTCGGATGCACATAAAAAATTCAGAAAGAAAAATCTCGATCACATTTTAAAATTGAAACAAGAATTCCCATTTCTCGATTTTTATCAGGAATTAATATTTTTTGAAAAATAAAATTATTGCTTCATAAATTATTATTTGCATGCAGCATTATTTTGAATACAATTCTCTTTTATTTCAAATATAGAAATGAAAGGTATAGTTGCGTGGATATTTATTTTTTGTTTTTTACAAACCGAAGCCCAATTTTCTTTACCTCATCATAGCCTTTCAAAATTATCAACAACTTCTATAGAAGGATGGGCGGCAGGTATTAATGTCTTTTCTTTTTTAGAACCACAAATGGCTGTAGCTTTCACAGCTGAATATCGTTTTGATAAACCAATTTCTATCTGGACAGAATTATCATATATTTTCGATGCTTCTTACATAGCTAAGCATTGGTCGGGATTATCAGGATTCAGATGTATCATACAACCGCGTTATTTTTTTACTTCTTCAAAACAATACTTTATTGCACCAGAATTAAGAATTAAAAATTTTAATTACAATACAACAGGCACATTCATTAATGTAAACTCATCGGATACTATTAAAAATTTACCTTCCCGTGTACAACATCATACCATTGGTGGCGGTATTGTAGTTGGAAAGCAAACTATGTTGGGAGAACATCTTTTGATGGAATGTATGGCAGGCATAGGTGTACGCAAACGCAATGTTCATTATAACGGGCCCGAAAATTATGATATATATATTGCCGAAGGTGGTTTTGGATTATCACCCAACTATGGAAAAAGTTTAGGCACACCTTATTTTCCTATAGGAATCAGACTCGCCTGGTCTTTTAATTAATGAATTCTGTCGCCCCGAACTTCCTGGCTGTTCATTAATTCCTTTTCATATTCCAACCATTCTTTCCACCTGGCACGAACCCGTTTCTTTTCAACATAATGTTCCGCAAGGTTGATGAATAAAGTATAATGACCTGCTTCGCTTTCCATAAATCGCCTGTAAAATTTGCGCATATATTCATCTTCCATTCCTTCACTTAATCTTTTAAATCTTTCACAACTGCGGGCTTCTATCAAAGCCATAATCAGCATCTGGTCAAGAAATCTTTCATCAGGTGAGCCACCTTTTTTTTGAAAATCCAGCAATTTATTTACATACACATCTTTCCGCTGTCTTCCCAATGTGAGATTACGTTTTTTTAGTTCTGCCAATACAGAACGAAAATGTCCCCATTCCTCTGTTACAATCGGACTCAGTTCTTCCACAAGGAGATCTTTTTCAGGATTTTTTTGAATAAGGGAAATGCAGGTGGTTGCAGCTTTTTGCTCGCAATAGGCATGATCAGTTAAAATAGATTCGAGGTCAATTTCTGCAAGATTAACCCAACGCGGATCTGTTGGTAATTGAAGCCCAAGAATGTTTCTTGTATGTTCACTTAATTCCATGAGTTAAAATTACATCAACGGAAGTAAACAATATAGGTAGTTGAGCTTTTTATAGTAATTTACAAGCTACTAATTTTGCTATGAGAATATTTTTTTCAATTCTGATCATGCTTGTTACAGCAGGCATCTGTTATATACTGGATACCAGGCTAGTGTTACCTGCTCCTCTCGGAAAATTATTGTCTCCTCAACATGGGTTGTGGCAAAATGCAGAACCGGTCAATAAAAATTTTTCTGCAGACCTTTCCTTCCCACAATTGAAACATAAAGTAGAGGTTTACTTTGATGAAAGGCTGGTACCACACATTTTTGCCGAAGATGAAAATGAAGCATACTTTGTTCAAGGATATCTACATGCAACATTTCGATTATGGCAAATGGAACTACAATGCCTTGCCGCAGCCGGCCGTGCTTCTGAAGTGGTAGGAGAGAAAGCGTTGGATCATGATAAGGAATTCCGAAGGCTTGGAATGGTGTACGCCGCGGAAAATACCTTACGTGAAATGGAAAAAAATCCGGTTATAAAAGCCGAATGCGATGCGTATACATCGGGCGTAAATGCTTACATCGAAACACTTACGCAAAGCACACTTCCTATAGAATATAAACTCATTGGGTATTATCCCGAAAAATGGAGCAATTTAAAATCTGCTTTATTTTTAAAATATATGAGTTATGATCTTGCTGCGCATGAAAATGATTTTGAAATGACCAATGCCCGGAGTTTTTTCAAGCCAGATATTTTCAAACAACTTTTTCCTGCTTTTCCTGATTCACTCGATCCTATTATACCAAAGGGAACTTTATATTCAACGCCTTCTATTGACGTAAATGCTCCCGTTAATATGGATTCCATAAATTTTTCAGGTAATGCCATTGCAATGAATGATTTGAATAAACCGGATAGGGAAAACGGAAGTAATAATTGGGCCGTTTCCGGAACTAAAACAAATTCCGGTAAACCTATTTTATGTAATGATCCACATTTGGGTTTGAACCTTCCTTCGTTATGGTATGAAATGCAGATCAGTGCTCCAGGCTTTAATGCGTATGGCGTTTCTTTTCCGGGTGCACCTTCTATTGTTATCGGTTTTAATGATAGCTGCGCCTGGGGTGTTACTAATGGTGGCCGTGATGTTCGCGATTATTTTGAGATCAATTTCAGAGATGAAACACATAAAGAATATTTTTTCAATAATAACTGGGAGAAAACAAAATTTCGTTTTGAAAAAATAAAAATTCTCGGTAAACCTGATGTTATAGATACGGTGGCTTACACCATTTTCGGTCCGGTTATGTATGACAGAAATTATGGTATAAAAAGAAATACATCCAATAAATCATTTGCAGTACAATGGAAAGCACATGATCCAAGCAATGAATTGCTCACCTTTAATTTATTAAACAGGGCAAAGAATTATGAGGATTATTTAACTGCAGTTATGAACATGCAAACGCCCGGACAAAATTTTGCTTTCGCTGCAAAAAATGGTGATATTGCGATGCGTACGCAAGGTTTTTTTCCTGCCAAATGGAAAGAGCAGGGCGACTATTTAATGAAAGGAACAGATAGTACTTATTTATGGCGTGGTATTATTCCGCAAGTGGAAGTTCCCATGCAATTTAATCCAGAGAGAGGTTTCATTAGTTCCGCCAATCAACATCCTGCAGATTCAAGTTATCCATATTATTTAGGAAGAGATTATCCTACGATGCGTGGGTTGATTATTAACCGCATGTTATCTAACATGAATTCAATAACACCGGATAATATGATGCAAATGCAAACCAGTAATTATAATGTTTTTGCAGAATTTGCGAAGCCAGCATTGGTAAAATATTTTCAAGCAAATAATTTTACTTCTAAAGAATTAAAATACTGGAATATTTTTCTTGAATGGAATTTATCTAATGATTTCGATGCAACGGGTGCCACAGTAATGGAAGTTATGTGGAAGAAATTATACGAAAGCATTTATAAAGATGAATATGCAAAGGCACCACAGCCTATAGCCTATCCTTTTCAAACAACATTACTGGAAGCCATGCTCCGTGATTCTGCCTATATATTTACAGATGATATTTCTACAACACGATTTGAAAACTGGAATGACATGATCACCTCCGCATATAAAAAATCATTGCCCCTGTTGGATTCTGCAACTACAGCAGGCAAACTTCAATGGGGAAAATTTAAAGATACAAGAGTAAGTCATCTTACAAAACTCGACGCCTTCAGCCGTTTACATTTGCCTATTGGTGGGGGAAGAAATATCATTAATGCTACAAGGGAAGATCACGGCCCAAGCTGGAGGATGATCGTTCATCTTAATAATGAAACAGAAGCTTATGGAGTGTATCCCGGAGGACAAAGCGGCAATCCGGGGAGTAAATTTTATGATCAGTTCATCAATCAATGGGCGGCCGGAAAATATTATAAATTGTGGATGATGCATTCGTCTGAATCCGGTTCAGAACGTATCAAATCCATTATACATTTTCATTCCTGATATTTTATTTATGAAATTTATCCTCAGCGTAATATTAATTGCCCTATTGAGTTTTGCAGCCTGTACTGTTTTTCCTTGGTGGAGTGTAGCCATTGTTTCATTTATTGTTTCTATTGTCATTCCTCAGAAAGGAGCCATGGCGTTTTTAGCCGGATTTTTCGCACTGGTTATTATGTGGGGCGGATATAGTTGGTACATCAGCAACCTGAATGAACATATTTTAGCGCATAAAATATCTATTCTGATTTTAAAAATGGATCAACCTTATTTATTAATATTCATTACTGGAATAATTGGAGGCATAGTAGCTGGCCTTGCCGCATTAGCCGGATCTTTAATAAGAAAACCAACGTCCCTACATAATTCATCTATATGAAATTTAAATTGTTGCTGGTGTTTCTTTGTTTGCACCAGGTGATAATTGCACAACGCATATCCGGCATTGTTTACAATGATACCGGGGAACTGATTCCTTATGCTTCTATTACTGTAAAAGGAAGTACCAGAGGCGCAAGTGCCAATCAAAAAGGAGTTTTTTCATTCAGCATACCTAATGGCTCCTATAAAATTATTTGTCAGAGTATTGGTTATGCATCCGTAGAAAAAGAAGTTACCATAGCCGGAACCGATGTGGATGTTACATTCATTTTAAAGAAACAGCAACTCACTTTAAAAGAGGTGGTGGTAAAATCCAGAGACGAAGATCCCGCTTATGAAATTATCCGGCAAGCCATAAAAAAAAGAAATTATTATTTTCAGCAGGTTAATGCTTTTTCATGTGACCTCTATTCAAAAGATATTATACGGTTTAAAAAAATGCCAGATAGAGTATTGGGTAAAAAAGTTAAACAGGAAGATAAAAAGGAGATGGGATTGGATTCTGCCGGTAAAGGCGTAATGTATTTGTCTGAAGCAGTTTCAAAAATATATAAGCAAAGGCCTGATAAATTTAAGATGGAAGTGATCAGCAGCAGAGTTAGTGGTAGCGGAAGTTTTGGTTTTACTTTCCCTGCATTTATTTCTATGTACACCAATAATGTAATTGTGTTTTCTGAAAAACTAAATCCAAGAGGATTCGTTTCTCCGATTGCTGATGGTGCAATGCGTTTTTACAAATTTAAATTTCTTGGTAATTTTTGGGAAGACGGCCAGATGATTCATTCTATAAAAGTTACAGCTAAAAGAGATTATGAACCACTCTTCAATGGCATTATAAATATCTCTGATGAGGACTGGAGAATACAAAGTTTTGATTTTACCGTAACAAAAAAAAATCAATTGGAATTATTGGATACATTAAATATCAGGCAACTGCATGTACCTGTAAATAAAGACGTATGGCAAGTGAAGAGCCAGGTGATTTTCTTTGATTTTAATTTTTTTGGAATAGGAACCAACGGAAATTTTCAAACCGTATATAGTAA
>JBKJSZ010000183.1:0-6101 GCA_046593675.1 Ferruginibacter sp. | reverse complement strand
GTTTATTATCCGGTAATACGGTTAATAAACTTTACGTGCAAACGGAATTAAAAATGACGCAACATTTTATCAGTTATCTTTTAAATAATTATGAAGAAGGCTTTATAAAACGAAAAGAGATGGAGCGTTTTATCCCTTCAAAAAAACAGGATCCCATTTTTCTTGCAGATTCACTTTTGAATAAAAAACACAAGGATGAAAAATATTATGCAGATGTGAACCCGGCTTTTAAAGCATTGAAAGAACAACTTGCTTTATATGTTAATATCGCACGGCAAGGCGGATGGCCTACGGTTCCATCTAATGTTACAAAACTAAAACCCGGAAGCACGGCAGCAGAAATAAAAATTTTAAAAAGAAGGCTTTCTCTTTCTAAAGACCTTAACGCAGCAGATACCATTCCGGTGTATGATCAAAATCTTGTAGAAGCTATTAATAAATTTCAGATTCGTCATGGTTACTCAACTTCCACAACCCTTACAGAAGCCCAGTTAAAAGATATGAATGTTTCAGCGGTGGAAAGGGTGGAGCAGATTTTACTCAATATGGGAAGAATGCAATGGGTGATTAATCAGCCGGTGGGACAATTGATTCTGGTAAATATCCCTGAATTTATTCTTCATGTTAAAGATGGAGATAAAAAAATATTTGATATGAATGTTGTTGTGGGAAAAGAAGGTCACAATACAATGATGTTCACAGGGAACTTAACCCAGGTGGTATTCAGTCCATACTGGAATGTACCGCCAAGCATTGTTACCAAAGAAATACTTCCATCTATAGAGAAAAATCCAAATTATCTTGCCGAACAAAATATGGAAATGGTGAATGATGGAAGTGGAGTACCAACTATCCGTCAATTACCGGGAGAAAAAAATTCTTTGGGAAAAGTAAAATTTTTATTTCCCAATTCATTCAACATTTATTTTCATGATACGCAGGCAAAAAGTTTGTTCTCCAAAGATAAACGCGCTTATTCGCATGGCTGCATCCGTTTAAGCGAGCCTGAAAAAATGGCTGAATATTTATTACAGGGAACGGAATGGACTCCGGATAAAATTTCAGAAGCCATGAACAGCGGCAATGAACAATTTGTCAAATTAAAAAAGCAGGTTCCTGTATTGATTACTTACTATACAGCATGGGTGGATGAAAATGGACTGTTGCATTTCGCAGAAGATATTTATGCTCATGATAAAGCAGTGGCGGAACGCATGTTCAATTAAGGCATTAAAACTTTGATGTAATGATTTAGAATCTGTGCCTGCACTACATTTACATTTCCTAGATATTCTCCATCAATTTGAAAATGTGCCGGATGCTGGGAAGTAAGCATAATGGATGTGGCGGATAATATTTCAATTTTTTTAGGATTAAAAACGCCGGGACGGAATAGCATTTTTAATAATTCGGATAAGGCAAGTTTGCGAATGATGACTACTTCAAATATGCCATCATCAGAAACACCTTTTGGATTAATTACGGCACCCGTTCCATATTTACTGGCATTGGCCAATACAACCATGAAAGCGTCTCTTTTAATCACTTTACCGGCTGATTGGAGTGTGATGCTTAATTTCTTTTTATAGTAAAGTGTTTTAAAAATCATTTTTGCATAACCCAGTTTGCCTCTTACTTTTCCTTCATCAAAATACTTTATCAGTTGTGCGTTGATGCCTATATCACATAAGTGCAAACAAATATTTTTACCATTTACACGGATGCCATCTACTACTTTTATTTTACCTTTTGTAATGATGTCGAGTGCAGCTTCCGGAGCCTGCGGAATATTTAATTCCTTAGCCATACCATTAGCGGAACCGCCGGGAATAATACCTAATACACCATGATTCATAGCAACGATCTTTGCCACCATGGTTACGGTGCCGTCACCACCTACTGCAACTGTTATATCAGCTGCGTTAGCTTTTATTTTTGCAGAAAGTTCATCAATGTCTGGTGGAGAGGTTAAATGATATAAATCAATATCAAATTTTTTTTCGGTAAAATAATTGCGGATGATATCTTCCCAGGGTGTGTCGTCGGGACCGGAACCGGGATTTATTACAAACAAAATCTTTTTGCCGCCGTTGTTCATTATGTTTGATAGAGTTTGTATGCTTAAAGTAGTAAAAGAAAAAATATTATTTGCTTTACGGTTATCTGATCAACCGCAGGTAAAATTGTATAATGGCTACGGTAATGAGACAAATTGTGTCATATTCGGACATGTATTTTCGTTAAGTCCCTTGCCAAGAAGAAAATACCACCAAAATTTTTTATCCAATACGCTTGCATTATTACGTTTATTTTTAGTGAAACCAGTTAAGCAGGCATCAGTTGAATTAGTTTGGGAAAACAAAATGTACACCACAAAAACAGCCGCCGATGGTTTTTTTAAATTTGAATGGACTCCGGAACGATTGTTAACCGCAGGATTTCATTCTGTGGAAGTAATTTTAAAGGATAAAAATAATACTATTATTACTAAAGGAACAGCGAATGTCGTAATTCCACACCTCAATCAGTTTGCTTTTGTATCGGATATAGATGATACTTTTCTAATCTCACATTCCGGAAATTTGCGTAAAAGATTGTTTGTATTATTAACGGAAAACGCAAGAAGCCGGGAACCTTTTGAAGGCGTGGTTAATCATTACCGGCAATTATCTATGGCTGGCACGGCTCAACCGACCGTTAACTCATTTTTTTATGTTTCCAGCAGTGAGTGGAATTTGTACGATTATATCCGCGAATTTTCGAGCATCAATAAATTACCGGAAGGCGTTTATTTATTGAATCAGGTAAAAACGATTTCTCAAATTTTAAAAACTGGACAGAATAATCACAGCACCAAATTTATGCGTATTGCCCGCGTGATGGAAGCGTATCCTGAACAGCATTTTATTTTATTGGGGGATGATTCGCAGGAAGATCCATTTATTTATACAGCCATCGCAGAACACTTTCCCGGCAAATTAAAATGTATTTATATCCGCCAGGTTTTAAAAAAACGTAAGCAACAGGTTGATGAAGTTTTATTGAAATTATCTGCTTCCGGAATTCATTATTGTTATTTCAGGCACAGTGCGGAAGCTGTGATACATAGTAAGGAATTGGGATTGATTAATTAATTATTGGAACTGGAATTTCTTTTCAAACTTCCTTTGGAATTTATCAGAATTTAAAATACACAAACAATCTTCCATGATTTTTTGAATCGTTTTCCATCCGGGAATACAAAGGTTTGATATGTGGCATCTGCAAAAATCTCTTTACTTTATTTCTGAGTTGTCCGCTGCCTTTGCCGGGAATGATCTCTATCTCCCCGATCTTTTTATCGATCGCTTCCTGAAATACATTTTCTAAAGCCTGATCAATGGCTTTACTGTTGTTGTAAATATGGTGCAGGTCTAATTTTATTCTTGACATAATTATACGAGGCGGATGCCGCCATCTTCTAATGTTATTTTTCGGTCACGGAATAAATTCCCGATCGTCATTTTAAAATTCTTTTTACTCACACCGAAAAATTCATAAATTTCATCCGGATCAGATTTATCGTGATAAGGAAGAAAACCATTATTTTCTTTTAATAAACGCATTACTTTTTCGTTGGTATCTTCTACACGTTGCAAACCGGGTTTACCGGCTGCAACATCAATGCGGTTATCAAAATAAATTTTTTTAATGAAACCTTCAAAACTGTCACCTGAAGTTATGGAACGGTAAATTTCATTATGGTGTAGAACGCCTGTGTGCACATTATTTATGATCACAACATAGCCAATATCTGTTCTCCTGTACACCGTTAACTGAACAATTTCTTTTTCTTTAACGGTAAGATTATCATTGCTTAAATGATGATCAAATTTTTCAGTGGCGGCAACACGGCCCGTTTGTTCATCCAGATAAATCTGAACAAGATATTCACCTTTCACCATCATGTTCGATTTCTGTTGTGATCTCGGCACAAAAAGATCTTTCATCAATCCCCAATCCATAAAAACTCCCTGCTCATTCTGGTCCACTACCCGCAGTTTTACAATGTCACCCACTTGTCCTTTTGGAGTTTCCGTGGTAGCAATCAACCTGTCTTCACTGTCGTGGTACACAAAAACCGATAATGCATCTCCCTCCTTAATGCCTTTTGGAAGGAAGCGGTTGGGTAATAAAATTCCTTTGTCTCCATCATCTAAATACACCCCAAATTCAACGGTTCTTAAAACGGTAAGTGTATGGTATTTGCCTGCAATGATCATACTTTCAAAGATAGAGCGAATGTAGTACCAATTGATACAATAGGAAATAGTTTATCTTGCAGCCAAAACCACAAGTTGAATTTCAGTGAATTTAAATTTGATGAACGTCTGGCAGAAGGCATTGACGCATCAGGATATACAACCGCTACGCCTGTACAGGAAAAAGTTATTCCGCATATTTTAGAAGGGAAAGATATCATAGCTTCTGCTCAAACCGGAACGGGTAAAACCGCGGCTTTTTTACTACCATTAATACATAAAATAATATCGCAGCCGGTGGATCATCACACCATAACTGCGCTGGTGATTGTTCCCACTCGTGAACTGGCCATTCAAATTGCACAGCATCTTGAAGGTTTGTCATATTTTACCAACATTAGTTCTATAGCCGTGTATGGTGGCGGAGATGGAAATGCGTTTGTACAGGAAAAAAAGGCACTGGGTTCAGGCGCCGATATCGTGGTTTGTACACCGGGGAAAATGATGTCTCATATTAAAATGGGATATGTAAAAATGCAGGGTTGTCAATACCTCGTTTTGGATGAAGCAGACCGGATGCTCGACATGGGATTTTTTGATGATATCATGTACATCCTGAAACATCTTCCGGCAAAAAGGCAGAATCTGTTATTTTCCGCAACCATGCCTTCCAAGATCCGGGAACTGGCCAGGAAAATTTTACATAATCCGGTTGAAATAAATATATCGATCAGCAAACCGAATGATAAAATAATTCAGGAAGTTTTCATGGTATATGATGAACAAAAAATTCCTCTCACCGTTGAATTGCTTAAACAAAAAAAATTACCTACGGTCCTAATATTTTGCAGCAGTAAATTAAGTGTAAAGCAATTAACCCGTTCTTTAAAGAAAGCAGGTATACAGGCTGATGAAATTCACAGCGACCTCGAGCAACAGCAAAGAGAAGATGTATTGATTGCTTTTAAAAGCAGGCGATTGCCGGTTTTGGTAGCAACGGATATTTTAAGCAGAGGAATTGATATTGATAATATTGACCTGGTGATTAATTTTGATGTGCCTCATGATGGGGAAGATTATGTTCACAGAATTGGCAGAACCGCACGTGCTGCCGCTGAAGGAACGGCTTATACGTTGGTTAATGTAAAAGAGCAACGGAAATTCGCATCTATCGAAAAATTAATAGGAAAAGAAATTACCAAAGGAAAAGTTCCTGCATCATTGGGAGAAACTCCTGTATTTTATATTGCTCCGCCAGGGAAACATAAAAAGAAAAACTTTCGCAATTAGTCCGCTTTAGAATTTATTAACCCATTTTGCTTTTAATAAAAAAAAAGCCACGCTGTATCTTTGATAAAAAAAGATCAATACGCCGTCCAACATATTACATACACCGATTGAATATATTAAAGGCATCAATGTATACAAAGGTGATTTGCTGAAAAAGGAATTGAATATTTTCAATTTCAGGGATCTGCTGGAACATTATCCGCTACGCCATATTGATAAAACAAAAATTGAAAAGATCGGCTCTCTGAATTTACATACAGAATATGCACAGGTTGCGGGAACCATAATTTCTAAAAAAATAGTCGGGGAAAACAGATCCAAAAGACTGGTGGCAACTATATCTGATCAAACAGGAAATATGGAACTGGTCTGGTTTCAGGGAATTAACTGGGCAGAAAAAGCTATAATGGTCGGGCAACAATATCTTGTTTTTGGCAAGACCGGATCATTCATGGGCATGCCTCAGATCGCACATCCCGAAGTAGAAAATTTTACAGGCAAATCGGCAGAAGGTAAAAGTTTTTTAGAACCCATTTATCCTTCCACAGAAAAATTAAAAAGTAAAGCCCT
>JBKJSZ010000048.1:0-6485 GCA_046593675.1 Ferruginibacter sp. | reverse complement strand
TTCAGCGGTATTGGGAATGAATGAAAAAATAGTATTGCGCAAATCATAATCAATTGATTTAAGAACAGTAGAACTTAAATTGTACCCGAGTGCAATTCTTTCCCGATAAATTTTTTCATCACTGCCTCTGCTGAAATATATCCGCTCGAAGCTGCAGGCTTTTCTTTCCCTGGCTTCCACTACCTGTTCAATAGAACAACTTCCATCGTTGCGAACGATCAATGCACAACCGGGCATCAATTCTTTAACCTGGTCTTCATCGAGATTGAACGCAGTTCTTATAGCCGGCCTTTCACTTGCCGCAACAACAATTTCATCATCAATATAATAATAGGATGGACGAATTCCATGTGCATCTCTCACAACAAATCCATCACCGTTTCCGGTTATACCGGCGAAATGAAATCCGCCATCAAATAAAGGAACTGCCTGTTTTAAAACATCTGCTATATCGGGTTCACCGGGATTCTCTTCATCCGTTTTTACAAGAAAATGATAGATGGTTTCCATCATGGCAGCCAGATCGCTTTCGCAATCAAAATCCGCAGGCGTTATATTTACTTTTTGAAATAATTCGTCTTTATTTACCAGATTAAAATTTCCTGCCAAAGCAATATTTCTGGAAGGGATCGTATTTTTTTTTATGAAAGGATGGCAAAATTCAACATTGTTTTTCCCCTGGGTTCCATAGCGCAGATGACCTAATAAAATTTCACCCATCACATTTAAATGTCCTTTCATCAATCCCGGATGTTGTAAAATGTCGGGTTGATATTTTTCAACTTCTTTTATTTCTGACCAGATCTGTTTAAAAAGTTCCGCAATGGAGTGGTTGGCATTACTTCTCAATCTGTATAAAAAAGGATAACCGGGTTCTGTATTTAATTTAACTGCGGCAATACCAGCACCGTCTTGTCCGCGGTTATGTTGTTTTTCCATCAGCAGGTACAGTTTATTTAAACCATATAAAACGGAACCATAATGTTGCTGGTAATAACTGAAGGGTTTCCTTAGCCGGATAAAAGCAAGGCCGCATTCGTGTTGTATTGCGTCGCTCATTGAATAAAAGTGAATGGTGAAATTACTCTATCGTAATACACCAAACAAAAATCCCGGCCTAAGCCGGGACATATCATCGTTAATTTTAAATAAATCAGAGACCGCTTATCTGCAATCCTATTTGTAAGGTTTTTGCATCTGGTGCCGCCACACCATCTTTGAACATGGGAGTTAAAGTGTAAGAACCAAATAATGAAAATATACCATAACCTACTCTTGCGGTGGCTGCTATACGGGTTGTGTTGAAATAACTTTTAGTATTTTGTTTCAGGATCGCACCGTTAATAGTTGTTCCTGAAGCTGATTTTAATTCCTTCGCTTTTGTATGCGCATTCAACATGGTTCCGCCTTTTATGCCAAGGGCGAATTTTGTTGATTTATTTGGGTTTTCCGGATTTGATGAAAATCGGAATTCAAGAGGAATTTCTAAAAATGAAGTAGAAAGTTTGAACTTCTTATAATACGTTGTGGTGTCTTGTTTTATGAAAGGTAAAGTACTCGTGGTTGCTGCGATATCAACAAACATTCTCTTGAAATATATACTGCTGCTGCCGATGCCCACGCCAAGTGCGATGCTGAGTTTAGGATTGCTTTTAAAAGGTTTGTCAAGCATTGCATAAATATTCAATCCCCGGCTTAATCCTTTTATATGGCTATCGATGCTGTCAGGCATTCCTAATAATTTGTCGGCACTTAACTGTATAACAAAATGATCGGCTGCACGATTGGCTAAATTGAAAGACTTTTTCTTTGTTTGAGCCATTGAGCACAATGAAATCAGCAGTGCGGGAACAATTAAAAATATTCTTCTCATAAAAAATTTTGTGCAGCAAAACTATATGGCGGAGAGGTTAAGTAAAGGTTAAACTGCCTGATACGTATTCTGCGGCGGCGAAGATACTTTTTTCAGATGAAGAACGAATACTCCCTGAATGGGTAATATCGGAATTTTTGAATATTTTTACCGATTATTTTGAAACCATTGTATAGCAAACTACTTTTATCTGTTTTACTTTTAATAAGTTTTAGCGGAAAGATTTCAGCCCAAACCTGTAATTGTTGTTCTCAACCTATGCTTGCACCATCCGCATTGGTGTTTACCGAGGTTCTGGGAAACAGTATATCAGCCACCTTTACAGCGTCTCCGGATGCAGATGGTTACCTAATTATAAAAAGTACTGTTGCTTCACTTAAATTTTTCCCCACAAATTTTACAACGTATGTGGCGGGAAGTTCATTTGGCAGTGGAACAGTTCTTACAAATACACCATCCAATACATTTACTGCCAGCAGCCTTACCTTATCTACAAAATATTTCTTTAATGTGTATGCGTATAAAAACTGTTCGGAGGGAATACGCTATTACCAGGGAAACCCGTTATCTGGTTTTACCACAACATCATCTTTGTGTTCTGCACCAGCATCACAACCTACAGGGTTAACATTTGGAGCGAGTACTGTCAATTCAATTTCGGGTTCCTATACCGCAACAACTGCTGATGAATATGTAGTTATATTAAGCACAAATGCATCGTTATCCGCAAATCCTGTAAATGGAACAACTTATTTGGTGAACGATCTTATAGGAGGTGGAAAAGTAATTTATAAAGGAAGTGGAACTTCTTTCAGTGCTTCAAATTTAAATTCCGCGACGGATTATTATATTACTGTGTTTGCTGCTAATAATATAGGTTGCTCAGAAGGTCCTGCCTATAAAATTTCTGCACCTTTAACCGGTATGATTGCAACATTGATTCCACCTTGCGTGGCACCCGCTTCACAGGCAACCAATCTTACGTTCTCCGATGTAACCACCTCAAGCATAAGTGGTAATTTTTCACCATCCACCGCTTCAGGGCATTTGATTCTATTGAGTACTTCTTCAACATTGTCTCAATTACCAGTTAACGGTACAACATATACGGCAGGAACAATTTTAGGTAATGCAACCGTAATAGCTAATAACTCTAATACGTTTACGGTTAATTCTTTAAACAGTAATACCGTTTATTATGTTTTTGTTTACGCGTATAATAATGTGGCTTGTACAGGAGGAATAGTGTATCAGCAGTCATCTCCTTTAACCGGTAATCAAACTACGTTATTACCACCTTGCGTAATGCCGGCGGCACAGGCTTCTGCATTAAATTTTTCAGGCGTAACTACATCTTCTATCACGGGCTCCTTTACGCCAACTTCTGCAACAGGCTATCTTGTTTTAATGAGCACATCCGCTTCTTTATCACAACAACCAGCAAATGGAATATTATATTCCGGCGGATCAACTTTAGGGAATGCAACCATATTAAACAACAGTTCCAACACATTTACAGCAAGTGCTTTATCAAGCAACAACACCTATTATTTTTATATATATGCTTATAATAATTCCACATGTGCAGGCGGGCCGGTATATCGCATTACCACGCCATTAACAGGAAATCAAAATACTTTAATGCCTCCTTGTGTTGCTCCCGCATCACAGGCTACGGGATTAAGTTTTTCCGGAGTAACCACCAGTTCCATTACGGGCTCCTTTACGCCAACTTCGGCAACTGGATATGTGGTATTGATGAGCATTTCATCTTCACTTACACAAATGCCGGTAAATGGTATTAACTATTCCGGAGGTCAGGTATTAGGAAATGCAACTGTAATAACTAATAGTTCAAATAGCTTTACAGCATCTTCATTAAACAGCAATACCACCTATTATTTTTTCATTTTCGCTTACAATAACACTACTTGTACGGGCGGACCGGTATATCGCATCACCACACCATTAACAGGAAATCAAAATACTTTAATGCTTCCTTGTGTTGCTCCGGCATCACAGGCTACGGGATTAAGTTTTTCAGGAGTAACCACCAGTTCCATTACAGGATCCTTTACGCCAACTTCCGCAACGGGATATGTGGTACTGATGAGCATTTCATCTTCGCTTACACAAATGCCGGTAAATAGTATTAACTATTCCGGAGGTCAGGTATTAGGAAATGCAACTGTAATTACTAATAGTTCAAATAGTTTTACCGCATCTTCTTTAAACAGCAATACCACCTATTATTTTTTCATTTTTGCGTTTAATAATACGACTTGTACCGGCGGACCAGTTTATTTAACCAACACACCGTTAAGTGGTAATCAAAATACTTTAATGCCAGTTTGCTCTGCCCCAACTACCGCTGCTACTTTATTGGAATTCTCATCTGTTACAAATTCAAGTATTACCGGAACATTCACACCTGGAAATGGAAATGGACATCTGGTATTAATGAGCACATCTGCATCCTTAACACAACAACCGGTTAACGGGGTTAGTTATAGCGGATCTACAACCATTGGAAATGCAACTGTAATATCAAATGTTGGCAACAGCTTTACTGCATCATCCTTATTGAGCAACACGGTTTATTACTTTTATATATATACTTTCAATAATTCTGCTTGTACGGGCGGACCGGTGTATCAGACAAACACTATATTAACCGGTAATCAATCCACGGCTTTATCAGTATGTACCACACCAGCAACTCAGGCTACAAACCTGGCTTTTACCAGTGTTGCCTACAATAGTATTACGGCTACATTTACCCCGGATGCTTCTTCTCAATTTCTGGTTTTGATGACCACCACTTCAACATACAGTCAACAACCCGTAGATGGAGTGACATATTCTGGAGGTTCCACATTGGGGAATGCAACGGTGATAGCCAATGCTTCCAATTCATTTACTGCAACAGGATTGAACTCCAATACTTTGTATTATTTCTTTATTATTTCTTATAATAATTCAGCCTGTACGGGCGGTCCTAAATATAGAACCAACTTACCATTAACGGGTAATCAGGAAACTTCCTCTCCTCCCGTATCTGCATTGAACTTTTATTTTGGAAATTTACATTCTCATAGTTCATATTCTGATGGTAATGCTGATAATACTACCAAGACACCTGCAGATGATTATAATTTTGCAAATACCGCTCTGTGCATGGATTTCCTTGGAATTGCAGAACACAACCATGCAGAAGCAGGCATGTCGATAAGTAATTGGCAACCCGGTATAAATCAGGCTATAGCTGCTACTACCAGTACTTTTGTCGGATTATATGGGATGGAATGGGGAACCATTTCAACCGGAGGTCACGTAGTGATTTATGGTATAGATTCATTGATTGGTTGGGAAACCAATAACTACCAGATTTTTGTAGCCAAAGGAGATTATACCGGCACCAATGGTTTGTTTAAAATATTAAGTAGAAATGGAAGTGCATTCGCGTATATGGCGCATCCAAACAGTACTGATTACAATAGCCTTGTAACAGGTACATATAATAGTATGGTGGATGAAACATTGATTGGATCAGCAGTAGAAAGTGGTCCGGCATTTTCTATCGATACTACTTATACCGATCCTTCCGGCACACCGATGGAATATTTGTCTTATTACAGAAATCTTTTAGCTAAAGGTTATAAGGTGGGTCCAACAATTGATCATGATAATCACAACATGACTTTTGGTAAAACAGCAAAATCACGATTAGTTATACTGGCGCCATCGTTGTCCAAACAAAATTTGCTGACCAGTATGCGCCAGAGAAGGTTTTATGCATCAGAAGATTGTGCTGCGAGAATTACATTTGGCATTTCGAATAATTCAATGGGAAGTGTAATCACACAATCCGGCGCACCTGTTATCAATATAAGTACCATAACGAGTGCATCCATTACATCTATAAAAATTATGTATGGCGTACCAGGAAGCGGCACAAATGCAGTACAATTAACATCCACTACAAATAGTTCTCTTAATTATACAGATACAGGTTTAACTGCAGGGAATACCCGTTATTATTACTTGGATATATTGGAGTCTGACGGAAAAAGAATTATTACCGCACCAATTTGGTATACACGCCAGTAGTAACGTATAGCCTTGCCGCAATTGTTAATAACTTAACACAGAATTAATATCAAATCATTTGTTTGGTAAAAATAAGCTGCTTACTTTTGCGGCGGTTTTTCATAGGATATTGGATTTAAAGCGGGACTAGATTTCTATCTTGGTCCCTTTTTTATTCTCAGAATTTATTGCAGATGTTAACCAAGTAATGAAAAATAACAGTAAAGACTGGAAACATCTTTTCAAATTTTTCAAATTTATTTTCCTTAAAAATATTTCTTATGCTATGGCTTCATCAAATTGATTACACCAATCTATAATTCAAATGATTTTACTTATTTTTGCCACCCGCCGGAATTTGATTTCCCGGAAAGGGCCTATAGCTCAGTTGGTTAGAGCACCTGACTCATAATCAGCTGGTCCAAGGTTCAAATCCTTGTGGGCCCACTTAAAAATCAACCACTTACGTGTAAAAATGTAGGTGGTTTTTTGTACACGCAAAATTTATGCAAGAATATTGATC
>JBKJSZ010000305.1:0-2501 GCA_046593675.1 Ferruginibacter sp. | reverse complement strand
GCGGAAGCGGAGCTCATATGGCATTAGGAGTCATCATCAGTGTACTGTATGTGTTGTTCAGCAGGCTGTCTGTTGTATTTGCAACGAAAGGAAATTTTTATCCTTTACTGGCTGCCTGGACGCCCAACCTCCTTTTCGGTTTATTAGCTTTTTACATTTATCGTAAAGCACCTAAATAGCAGCATATTATCTTAAACTTTATTATAAAACTTTTGTTTAAAAAAAGTTGTAAGCGTAATTTTAAGCATTCGATAAATCATTGATGTCAACATAGGCTGATCCAGCCAATTAAATTCTTCAAAAAAATGGGAATAATTAAAGACAGGTTCAAGATCAAAGCAGACCAGATAGGAGTAGAAATAAAAGATCTTATTAAAGAACACGGAGAAAAAAAAATAGGTGAAGTAACCTTGGCGCAGGTGTTTCAGGGAATGAGAGGTATCACGGGATTAGTAACGGAAACTTCTTTACTCGATTCACAGGATGGTATTCGTTTCCGTGGTTATTCGATTCCTGAATTGCAGCAAAAACTTCCCAAAGCTCCGGGTGGCGCAGAGCCATTACCGGAAGGATTATTTTATCTCATGCTGGTTGGCAGCCTTCCAACGGAAGAAGATGTTCAACACCTTACCAGCGTGTGGCAAAGAAGAAGCCATGTACCCAATCATGTATTCGCCACTATCGAGGCATTGCCGGTGAGTACTCATCCAATGACGCAATTTGTAGTGGCGATTATGAGTTTGCAAACCGAAAGCACCTTTGCTAAACGTTATGCAAAAGGTTTTAGTAAAAAAGATTATTGGGATGCAAGTTTTGATGATGCGATGGATCTGATCGCCCGACTCCCACGTATTGCCGCATATATATATCGCCGTAAATACAGAAACGGAGAACATATTCAGCCAAATGGTTTATTGGATTGGTCTGGAAATTTCGCTCACATGATGGGTTATGAAGATGAAGGTTTTAAAGAACTGATGCGTTTATACATGACCATCCATGCCGATCACGAAGGTGGAAATGTTTCAGCACATACTACACATCTTGTGGGTTCCGCACTAAGCGATCCGTACCTGAGTTTTGCTGCCGGCATGAATGGATTGGCAGGTCCTTTACACGGCCTGGCTAACCAGGAAGTAATTAAATGGATTTTTGAATTAAGAGAACAAATCGGATCTGATGAACCTTCACAGGAACAGATTGGGGAATATGTAAAGAAAACATTGAGTGAAGGTAAAGTTGTTCCGGGTTATGGTCATGCCGTATTGCGTAAGACGGATCCGCGTTTCACGGCGCAAATGGAATTTGGTAAAAAACATATGCCCGATGATCCTTTGGTGAAAACAGTCTGGAATATTTATGAAGCTGTTCCTCCCATTTTACAATCGATTGCAAAAATAAAAAATCCATGGCCAAATGTGGATGCACACAGTGGTGCATTGCTGGTGCATTATGGCATGGTTGAATATGAATTTTATACCGTGTTGTTCGGTGTGTCTCGTGCTCTTGGAGTATTAGCAAGCTTATGCTGGGACAGAGCGTTGGGTTTTCCATTAGAAAGACCAAAATCTATTACAACAGACCTGGTAAAAAAATGGTTGGAAGGAAAAGACGAAATTTGGGAATAATTTCTATGTATACTTTTTTAAAAATGTCTTTGATTCCAGAGACATTTTTTTGTTTTGGATGAGCCGTGATTTATCTGATCCACTTTTTCGGTGATCTACATAAATGCCACCCGTTGATATGATCAACTTTTTCTTCAGTCATTTACAATTTTAAGAAAGAAAAAAATTTCCTGTAATTCATTTTTTTTTTAGTGATTGCCATCTCTCAATGTATAAGATTTATATAGAACTGTACGATTTTTATGTGGGCTTTCATATTAATTCCGGTACTTCAATGGGTTTGAACAAGAATGAAATATCATCTTTTCGATGTAAAGCCATAATAAATGGTATATAATGTGCATGATAAAATTTAAAATACTTAAGTGTATATGCAAAAAGATTCGATAAATGTTATTATCACGGGAGCAACCGGAATGGTTGGCGAAGGCGTATTATATGAATGTTTACATAATGATAAAGTTGCTAACATATTGGTATTAACCAGGAAGCCTTCAGGAATCACGCATCCTAAAATGAAAGAATTGTTGCATAACGATTTTCTAAACCTCTCTCCTGTGGAAGAACATCTTAAAAAATATGATGCCTGTTTTTTTTGTTTGGGAGTATCTTCCATTGGTTTAACGGAGGAAGAATATACACCACTTACTTATAATATAACCATGCATGTTGCTGAAACGCTGGCAAAGTTAAATCAGGAGTTTACTTTCTGTTATGTTTCGGGCGCAGGAACAGATACTTCTGAAAAAGGGAGATCAATGTGGGCGCGTGTAAAAGGCAAAACGGAAAATGATTTAAAAGGTAATTTCATCAAATCATTTTCCGTTTTGCCTTTTACACGCGCCCACATTGATCTCCCTTTTTCAGAAGTAT
>JBKJSZ010000238.1:0-4603 GCA_046593675.1 Ferruginibacter sp. | reverse complement strand
GAAGTAAAAAAATTGAATATGGTGCTCAAAGTTTATTGATGGCATGAATTAAAATACAAAACTTTGGAATGGCTGTTGTTGCCTGGCTTCGGTTTATGATCTATGGATGTTATAAATTTATTTTAACTGACAAAAAAAACCATTAGCTTTCCCATACATTAAAACGATATGTTATGCCGATAGTAAAAGTTATTGAGGTTATTGCCTCTTCAGAAATTAGCTTTGATGATGCAATTAAAAATTGCCTTGCCGAAGTTTCAAAAACTATACACAATATTGACTCTATCTATGTAAAAGATTTTAAAGTGCATGTGAAGGACAACAAGCTTTCTTCTTATGGCGTTATTTGCAAAGTTTCTTTCCGTCTTGATTCCAAAGAGTGATAGTTCAATCTTTAAGTTGTTACGCCGTTGTTGGTCTTGTGACCTGGAAGTATTCACATCAATCTTCGCACTCAAGATTCTCGATTGGTGCAGATAAAGTTTGAATCATTTTTATTATGCAATCATCGTTGGTTGCTGGACCCTCTGTTGTTGGTCACAAGACCAAACAACGGCTCGGCTGGGGAACAAAAACGAGGGCGGGAGATAGCTGGTAAATAAATTTTAATAAATATTTTCTATTTTATAAGCCGTGCCATTAAACTCAAAAGCATCGCCTTTTTTAAGTCCTTCCATCACTGAATAAATTGGGGCGTTTGTTGAGATTCCAAAAATGAACTTTCCGTCAATCTCTACCTTTTCACTTGAAACAGCAATAAAAAAAGTTCGCTCATTTGTAACCACTACAGCACCAGGCGTTACTATTGTATTTACCTCATCGGGGTTCAAAGATTTCAGAAAAGCCATCTCTCTTTGTACAAATTCCAGTTCACCCGCTATTGTACTTAATATCTCTATATCACCTGCGTTGCGGTCTTCACTTTGACTGGCGGATTGATCCTGGCTACTAGCATCTGTAGTCATCTCATTAACCCTGCTACTATAATTATCAATCAGTTCCTGTTGCTTTTGTAAACATGTATCCTGTATCACCGCCTTTGAAATAGTCTTTTTCATAAATGCATTTTATTTAACAGGCTTTAAAGGTATTCATTAAGGGGTATCTTACAGATATCTTTTACAGTAAGAAACGAATTAATAAATCATAATATATTTAATAATGCCAGGGACTCTCAAAATAACAAGTATCGAATTTAGGGCGGGATCAAAAGTAGGTGAGCCTGCACTTCAAGTTGCACCAAACAATGTTGTCATTCTAGTAGGTCCAAATAATTCCGGAAAAAGTTTAGCTCTAAAGGAAATTGAAAATATATGTGGGGGTAAAATAAACTCAGGAAAAGTAATAAATACCATAAACGTTGATACTCCTAATGATGCAGCAACGCTACAGCCATTGCTAGAGACATTTGAAATTCCGACCCCAGAAGGACAGGTTGAAAATGCAGATAACATATGGTTAAATCAACATTCCTTTGAAAATCAAAATCCTATACGACAGCAATTCAATCGTGCTGAATTATTAGAAATAGTTTCTAATAATGGATTTAATAATGCAAATGTAAAAGCCTTAGTAAAATTTTATCAAATACGATTAGATGGCAGAACCCGTTTTTCTTTAGCAGATGCTAAGCCTTCAGGAGATATTTTGTCAACTCCGCTAAATCATTTATGGAAACTTTTCAAAGATGATGTAGCCAGAGAAGAAGTTAGAAGACTTACTGAGGAAGCTTTCGGGCTGCATTTTGTAATTGATCCAACAGGAATGCTTCAATTCAAAATCAGAATGAGTTCACGTGCTCCTGCTAATAAGGCAGAGGAACAAGGGCTTGATGAAGTTTCAAGATCGTTTCATTTAGCCGCACAGGAGATTAAAGAGCTAAGTGATGGTGTGCAAGCCTTTGTAGGATTAATCTCAGCAATATTAAGTTTACCACATAAAATACTTTTAATAGATGAACCCGAAGCGTTTCTGCACCCACCACTTGCTCGAAGATTAGGGGCTAACCTTGCACGTTTGGCTAGGGAAAGAGATGCTTCATTGATTACATCAACCCATAGCGCTGATTTTGTAATGGGATGCCTTGAAAGTGTAACGAATACAATTGTCGTACGATTCACATTTGAAAATAATGTACCAACCGCAAGAGTATTGTCTGATGTCGATCTACAAGAAATGATAAAAAACCCTCTACTTCGTTCAACCGGCACATTGCGTGCTCTTTTTCATAGAGCAGCTATTGTAGGTGAATCTGATTCTGATAGGGCTTTTTATGACGAAATAAATAATCGTTTGTTACAAAATAATAGAGGTATTAAAGACGCATTATTCATTAATGCACAGAATAAGCAGACAATAAGAAAAGTTGTGGGTCCACTTCGAAAAATTGGAGTACCTGCAGTGGCTATTGTGGATTTGGATATAATAAGAATGCCCGGTGATTTGACAAGACTTATGGTTGATTGTAATGTGTCTGCCATTCATCAGATAAGTTATGAAACTGAAAGAGTATGGCTGTTAAGTGAATTACAAGCAGTGGTAGGAGCAGGAGATCCGCTTAAAAATGGTGGAATTAATCTTTTAACTGGTGCTAATTTGGTAAGAGCGAATAATTTTCTTTCTAACCTTAAACAATATGGTATTTTCTTAGTTCCTTCTGGAGAAGCAGAAACTTGGTTAGCCGCTGTTGGTGCCATTGGTCATGGTTCTGAATGGCTAATAGATATGTTCTCTAAAATTGGGCAAACACCTGGTGATGCCAATTATCGGCATCCTGCTGCAGATGATGTTTGGCAATTTATGGATTCAATAAATAATTGGATTCAAGACCCAAATAGATTAGGAATTTGATTTTCAAAAA
The DNA here is from genome assembly GCA_046593675.1 of Ferruginibacter sp. Lineage (GTDB taxonomy): Bacteria > Bacteroidota > Bacteroidia > Chitinophagales > Chitinophagaceae > Ferruginibacter. Next base: position 1,743 of record JBKJSZ010000238.1, on the reverse strand, counting down.
AGTTTCATAATTTTTATTTTTCTATATAATCATTTATGATTGTTCTTTATGCAAATCTATTTTTTGTTGAAAGGCTGGGATAGTAGCGGGAAGCCTTCAGTAAAGATTTTGTCAAAGCTCTCTTTACCAGTAAACCCTTAAAAATTATTCATGGAAAACTTTTAGATCAAAATTTTCTATTTGAGATTTGATATCTCTTAACTCTTCTTTACAATAAATGTGCATTTTAATTTTTGCTCGTTTATTTGGAAAAAACATTTTGTCAATTATGCAAATGATGTCATTAGTTTCTTTAGATTTCACGTGATTGAGTATTAAATCTGAATTAATAATAGAATCTGTTACCAATGGAAATTCACCAAAATTTGATGCTTCATTTTCAAAAAAATAAAGATTATAATAAGTGTTTAAGTCTTTATGCTGTCTTCGTTTTTTCTCTATTTCTTTAATAATCTTCCTGTTAATATCTTCAGCAGAGACGGTATAATAATAGCCATTATAAAATCTAAAATAATTATAACCACCAACTTTCATACTACTGGGTGGGTAAGCAGAAAAAAATGCATAAGGCTCTTTAAACAACAATTTCATATTTTCAAAGAGTCCGGGTTTATTTTTCTCAATGTGGAGGATTTTTTGTCCTTTGCTATTAAACCTTTCGAAAATAAAATCCATAGTTTGTTTTATTTTTAATTCTTCCATATACTGTTCAATTCCTTTTGTAATGATCTCTTTTTCTTCCGCATAAGATTTTTCATCGTTTGTAGGAGAGATTATAAAAGCAAAAATTCCAAGTTGAATTTTTTTTATCCAGGCTCTAAAAAATATGTGAAAACAATACTCTAAGTGACTTTGTTTTATTATTTCGGTATTATATAATTTTTTACACTCGATTACACCAAGCTTTCCATTGAAGGAAAATAAGGCTTCCAACTCCTTACCCTTAACTAATGGTTTAATATTTAAGGTAATATTGTTACCTATAAACATCCTGTAAATAAATATTTCGAATAAATAATTTCTAAGTGCTTTTATATCTGATTTAACAGAAACTATTTTATCATGAATAGTGGTCGGTAATTTTTTTGAAAATGCTAATAATGCTGCTATCTCGGTAATACTGTTAAAAGAATTATCCGACATTTTATGAAGTAATTGATAAATAGCATTTCTGCTTAACAGCAAATTTTCATCTCTTGTGTTTACAACTCTATTTACGATGAAGTAGTCATATCCGAAAAAGTCAATCAAAGTATTATAGATAAAATCAATTGTTTCTCTTGAAACATATGTATTCCTTTTAATCGCTAATGGGGAAGTAATCTGATACATCTGCGATTTCCATTCTTCAATGATGTTATATCCTTTCATCAATATTAAAGTTATATAATAGTATGTTCATAGGCTGCCGGATAGAAGCGGAAAGCCCACAGCGAAACGTAGTGTAGCGACGACTTGCAGCGGATAGCCGGAACTAATGATGATAGAATTACAAATGCTCACAGCCCCACAATTTAATTATGAGATTGCTTCGTCGTGCCTCCTCTCAATGACGTTTAAGATTTTGGCAAATCACCCACCATATCTTTCGGGTCAACCCATTCATCAAATTGTTCGGGGGTAACATAGCCGAGTTTTACTGCCATCTCTTTTAGGGTGGTGCCTTCTTTGTGTGCCTTCTGGGCAATTTCGGCGGCTTTGTAATAACCAATTTTTGTGTTGAGTGCGGTAACGAGCATGAGT
>JBKJSZ010000415.1:0-4956 GCA_046593675.1 Ferruginibacter sp. | reverse complement strand
ATAATCGCTTGCATTTACGAAACTGATTCCCAGGTATCCGCGTTGTACGGTACCAAATTTCATAATATCATCCACCACTTTTTTTGCAATGTTAACCGGTATGGCATAGGAGTAACCTGAATAATATCCTGTAGGAGAGGCAATCGCAGAATTTACACCAATCAGTTTACCATCAGTATTAATTAACGCACCTCCACTGTTTCCCATATTCACCGCCGCATCTGTTTGAATAAACGATTCCACTCCTGAATTAGGAGTTCCTGATTTATCTCTGTTCAGGCCGAGGCTTCTTGCTTTAGCACTTACAATTCCGGCGGTAACTGTTGTTTCCAGGTTTAAGGGATAACCGATGGCTAAAACCCATTGACCAATTTTTACGTCATCAGAATTTCCATAAATTAAATAAGGTAAACCGGCAGCTTCAATTTTAATGACTGCTAAATCATAAGCCGCATCGGTTCCTATTACCTTAGCAGTATATGTTTTTTTATTGGCCAGCGTTACAGTTAATTCGTCTGCATTTTGCACCACGTGATTATTGGTTACTATATAACCATCGTCGCTGATAATAACGCCGGAACCTGATGCTCTTTGCTCAGGAATTACATTGCCTCTTCCATTTCCAAATAATTGATTGAACATTTCATCATCAAAAAAATCGCTGAAAGGATTTTGCCTTGCACGAGGTAAACTATTGGTAGCTGTTTTAGCGTTTGTTTTTGTTTTAATGTGAACAACGGCAGGTGTTGCTGCTAAAGCGGGTTGTGTAAAATCTGCCGGACCGGGAGGCGTTCCATTATTGTCGTTCAGTCCTACATATTTATAATTTGATGGAACCACGCCAGGAACTTGTCCTGCCATTGAATTATCTTTTTTTACCAGGAGCCCGAAGCCCCAAACAACAGCCAGTGTGGTAATTGCACTGATCAGGGCAGTTAGAATAATTTGCTTCAGTTTCATTTCTAATAATTTAATTTATAACTTCTTGGCATGTTTCAAATCCTATGCCTCACTGCAAAATAACAGTGATATGACAAAATGATAAGACCAGTTGGCACGTTTAACAATTAATTAGGAAGGCTTTCGTAGATCATCCAATTGATAGTAAAAATTCCATCGTATCCACATTATCTGCATAATTAAACAAACCTGGTTTTTGTGCTTCTCCAAACGGAATAAAATTTTTACCAACTATACACTGAATTTCTTCGGGATGTGTGGGCAATACTTCGCTTCCTTTTTTATAAAACGCATAATGCAAAATACTGATGGCAGAAAAATTTGGTTCATTTTCCACCATTAATGTACTTCCATTGGTCATGTAATATTTTTTATTCAACAATAATAATGACAATTGGAAATCGAAATTGTTTTTGTATTTATTCTGATCTATAAAATGAATATACTTATTGAATGAGGCAAGCAAGGGTATAAAATCATATGCTTCAGGCACATAAATCTTTGTGACGTTTCTGCATCCCAATCCATAATACATGTTTATGTCATCAGACAAAGCATCCAACTCATCCTTTGTTTCTTCGCCTGTTAAAATGGCAATAGAAGTTTTATTCTTTCTGATGATGTTCGGATATTTCCCAAAATACTGTTCAAAGTATCGTGCAGTATTATTGCTTCCTGTAGCAATATAAGCATCGCATCCATTTAATTTATCTGCGATCTGAACAAACGATTTTGAATCCGGATATAATTCATATAATTTTTCAATAAGGTGCTTCAGGAGAATATCATCCTTAGAAGATAGTTTAATGGTTTGTATATGCCCGCTTATAAATACAGATAAAAAATCATGGAATCCAACTAAAGGAATATTTCCTGCCATTACAAGCCCGATGTTTTTTGCTGTAATATTATCATCAAGGTGATAATGAGCGGTCCATTTTTCTAATAATTCCTTTTGTAGAAATTCTACACGTATATTTTGAACGGCCGCATTAATAAACTCAGGTAAGAACCAGGGATTCTGTACGCTTGCTTTTTGAACTATTTCCTGCCATTCGGTGGTATTTTGCTGAAGATAATTTCCCAGTTCTGTCATTAACGCAATACGATGTTGTAAATTCATGTGCTTCTCAGTAAATTGCAGCAAATTTAAGCACATGGCTATTAAGATAACAGATGAATGCATCAATTGCGGAGCTTGTGAACCCGAATGTCCCAATAATGCCATATATGAAGGTGGTGTTGAATGGGCAATCGCGGATGGTACAACAATTAAAGGCACCTATACTTTAATGGATGGAACAATCCTGGATGCTGATACACGTAATGCACCGGTAGCCCTGGATACCTATTATATCACACCCAATAAATGTACAGAGTGCCAGGGTTTCCATGAAGAACCTCAGTGTGCTGCTGTTTGTCCGGTAGATTGTTGTGTTCCAGACGAAGATTATAAAGAAACAGTGGAAGAATTGATGCAAAAGAAAAACAGGTTGCATATTTAATCAATCTGTGCAGATATTTTTGAACAAAAAGGCGGGAGTATCACTTTCGCCTTCGTTTTTAAAAACACATCATGAAATATTTTTTTTGCTGCCTTTATTTTTTATGGATGATTTCGTGTTCCGTAAAAAAACCCGGAAAAATAAATGATCTGCATCCAAAAATCACTTTACTGGAAGCCGATCGCTCATTTTCACAAATGAGTGCAGAAAAGGGAATGAAAAATGCTTTTCTGGAATATATAGACAGCAATGGCGTTTTGCTAAAACCAAATACACTTCCTATTGCCGGAGCCAATGCAGTTGATTTTCTTATACAGCAAAATGATACAGGCTATATACTTACCTGGCAACCGCACGATGCTATGGTAGCGGAATCGGGAGAACTCGGTTATACGTATGGAATTTATTCTTTAAAAGCTTCTACGGCAGATACAGTGATGTATGGAACCTATGTAAGCATCTGGAAAAAACAGGAAGATGGAAAATGGAAATTCGTGCTCGATTCCGGTAATGAAGGAATAGGTGAAACCAATAAATAAAAATTATATCTTCCTGCATAATTGCAAATCTACATGAGGAAAAAAATTGCGCTTATTACCGGCGGTTATTCCGGAGAATCAGTAATATCTTATAAAAGTGCTGATACAATATTTCAAAATATTGATAAGGAAAAATGGGATTGTTATTGTATAGATATTCATCCGGATGGATGGAAATATATGAATGAAAATGATCCGGTATTTGTAGATAAAAATGATTTTTCTATAATGGTAAACGGAGACAAAATTATTTTTGATGCGGTGCTGGTAGGTTTGCATGGAACACCCGGTGAAGATGGTAAACTGCAGGGATATTTTGATTGCCTGAAAATTCCATATACGTCATGCGATGCCGCAACCAGTGCTTTAACTTTCAATAAACGCTATACGGTAGCCGTGGCAGCCTTTGCCGGAATTCCCGTTGCTAAATCCATACATCTCTTCAAACAACATGGTTATCACACCGCAGACATATTATCTCAATTACAATTGCCGGTTTTTGTAAAACCCAATAATGGCGGAAGTTCCATTGGTATGAGTAAGGTTATTAAACCGGAAGATATGGAGGAAGCGTTACAGAAAGCATTTAAAGAAGATGAACAGGTTTTGGTGGAAGAGTTTATTGTTGGCAGAGAATTTACAATCGGAGTTTTTCGTCATCAGGGAAAAATAATCACACTGCCCATCACCGAGATTATTTCAAAAAATGATTTCTTCGATTACCAGGCAAAATATGAAGGTGCCAGTGAAGAAGTGACGCCTGCCAATGCCGAAGAAACTATTGCAAACAAAGTGAGGGCAGAGGCGATCAAAGCATATGAAGTTTTTAATTGTAAAGGTGTTGTACGTATAGATTTTATTTTTAATGATACTCAGTCCAAACCTTATATGTTAGAAATCAATACTGTTCCCGGGCAAAGTGCTGCCAGCATTATTCCTCAACAGGTGAAAGCGATGGGTTGGACACTTAGCGACTTTTATTCAGCTTTGCTCCAAGAATGTTTTAACCATTAATGAATAGTTGTATTTAAATATTCCTGTATTTTCATGTTCAAATAATTGATGTGTTTAAAATTATCACTCATCGTCCTTTCTGGGTAAACTTACTGGCGGCCATAATATTATTTATTACCATCATTGCCGTGTTTCTTCAATTACTTGTATGGATCACCAATCATGGTCGTTATTTAACGGTGCCTTCTGTTATTGGACAACCAACCAATAAAGCTATCAGCTTTTTGGAATCAAAAGGTTTTGAAGTGATCATACAGGATTCCGTATTTGTTGATACGGCACAAAAAGGAATTGTATTAAAACAATTACCTGATCCAAACAGTACCGTAAAAATCAACAGAACCGTTTTACTTACGGTTAATCGAATGACTTTACCCATGATAGATATGCCAGCACTGGAAGGTAAAACACTTTCATTTGCTCTCGAAATTTTAAAAAGAAGCCATCTTGTTTTGGGAGATACTTCTTATAAAGCAGACTTCATGAAAGGCTCTGTATTGGAACAGAGTTATAAAGGAAACCGCATTACTTCCGGTGCAAAAATTCCATGGGGAAGCCCTATCGATCTGGTGATTGGAAGCGGATTGACAGATGAAAGAATTGTGGTTCCATCATTGATAGGATTAACCGTGGCAGAAGCAAAAATGGTACTCGATGAAAATGGTATTTACCTGGGAGCTATTGTACCGGACCCAGGAGTATCAGATACTTTAGCTGCATTTATTTATCGCCAGTATCCAGAGAAAATGTCGGAAGAAAAAATACTGAATTATATTCGTCCCGGACAAGTAATGGACATCTGGGTTTCTCCTATCAAGAAAGTAATAGATTCAACTTTACAACAATAATTTATGCAGTCAATTTCTGTAGATAATTTAAAAGCAAAGATGAGCAACGGCGAAAAAATACATCTGTTGGATGTTCGTGAACCCGATGAA
>JBKJSZ010000407.1:0-4990 GCA_046593675.1 Ferruginibacter sp. | reverse complement strand
GGTAAGTGTTTACTTTTCTCAATTAAAAAATGCAATTGTGATTTGGAATCCACTACTGGGATTGTATCCGGAATTACCATTACGTGTGTAAATCCGCCCGCTGCTGCTGCAGCAGTTCCACTTTCCAATGTTTCCCGATGTTCCAGACCGGGTTCGCAAAAATGCGCAAAGCAATCTATCCAGCCAACAGAAACATGAAGCCCTTTATGATTGATCTCCGCGTCTGCATGTACTTCTAAGGAATTTCCGATCTGTTCAATAATTCCATCCACAATAAACAAATCCTGAATGGTTTTGTGATAGGCAGATGTTGAACAAATGATGTTGGCGTTTCTTATTAATGCCTTCATTATAAATGGAGTTGCGCAAATATCTTTATTAATTGTCAATTGACAATTATCATTTTCACTTCTAAACAGATTGCTTTAATTTTTTTTACCAGTCTTTATGCAATTTGTAAGATCATAACATCTAATGTCAAATTGCATAACTATGGAAAAAGAAAAAATATTATCCGCAGATATTTTAGACATTATTTTCGACGGACGGAATAAAGAATATGGAGCTTATTCATTGCGTAAACAGTATGATAAACGCATGTGGAAAGCAATAGGAGGGATGATCGCTTTTTTATTGATTTCTTTTTCATTGATACAATTTTTCAAAGAAAAAGATCTGATGCTGACCAAAGCGTTTATAATTTCCGAAAATGAGTTGGTACGGGTAATGGTTCCAGAAAAGCCTAAAGCAGTTATTCCTATACATAAAATAACGGCAGGATCAACTCAGGGAAGATCTTCAAAGATCAAAATGGTAAAAGAGGCTGGAATTATTAATGCACTGATTAATGCAGGTACACCTACAAAGGATAGTTCTAATTTACATGTAGGTTTTGGAAAAGGTCCCGTAGGTCCTCCGATTGAAAAACCCATTGCCGGCACAATACAACCTATAATTAATGATGATCCATTTGTTTCCCGCTTAGTGAATGCCTCTTTTCCGGGAGGAGACCTTGCATGGAAAAAATACCTTGAGAAATATCTGGATAAAGAAACGGCGGTAAATAATAATGCCCCAGTTGGAGAATATAGGGTAATAGTAAGGTTTATGGTAAATACGGAAGGTAAAATCAGTGAAGTACAAGCAGAAACAGACTTTGGCTATGGGATGGAAGCAGAAGCTATAAGAGTAATAAAAAGAGGTCCAAACTGGGTGCCTGCTCAGCAAAACCTTGAAAAATTGAATGTTTACAGGCGACAGCCCATAACATTTATTGTGTCTGAATGATAATTTTATGTATTTATTACAATAATCAACAATATATATCGTTTTTATACAAACCGATATATTATGAAATGGTTAATAAACTTATCAATGGTCATACTGTTTGCTTCTGGCTGCAGTGCCGCTAAAGATGTGCTTACAAGGCGTGATATCCTTCGCAATGCTAAAGAAACCCCTACGGGATGCTTTGTGATTTTTAAAGATGGACGTACCGAATTTTATAATACACTGGTATTAAAAACCAGTATGTTAACAACGCCTTATTTATTAGCAGACGGACATCTTAAAATATCCAATAATGAAATAGAAGCTTATCAGACAGAAAAATATTATGCCGTATCGCAGGTTACTATTAATGATCCACATAGTAAAATAGCGATTGAATGTTTGCCGGGATTTGCGGTAAGAATTGCAAAAGGAAGATTAAATGTATATGACCGCAGATGTTTACACAGCAGCACAAGCAGGGATTTTTATATTCAGGCAGGATCTGACAAACCTATTTACGAATATTCACCTGACCTTATGAATGCTGTGATAAAATATCATTATGAAGCGTATAATTATTTCAACAATACTAAAAAAGCTAAACTGCTAACAAAAATTTATACAGCAGCTGATCTTTTTAATAATGCGCCTTCCTTTACTAAAAAATAAACTGTAATTATTTTATAAGAATAAGGATTCATCCAATCCCTATAATTACTCCTAAAATGATATTATTATTTTTATGATAACCGTCTTCCCTGAATGACGGTTTTTTTGTTACATCATATTGTAAACGGGCTTCTTTATGTTTACTAATAAAAGAAAGTTGTAGGAGAAGAAATTGTATCCGCTTTAATAATTTTACTGGCCAGTTACCGCATATGCGAAGAAGAGGAATTCAGGTATTAACGCAAGGAAGTTTCTCGTCACAAATTTTTATAATCAAATATCATCCTCGTCATCATCTATATCATCTTCATCGAGATCATCCGCATTTGCTTCATCAGTTTCAATAACCTCTACTTCGTACACTTCATCTGGATTGATTTCATCAATCTCCATTTCATCAATATCTTCTTCTTCTTCATCCAAATCATCTTCTGCTTCATTCAAAATCGTACTGTCTGATTTATTAAAATCAGCATTAAAAGAATTTTCATTTTGCAAATCGGTAATAAAAAATAATCGAATATATTTCATGGTAACAGTTTTCAAAATAATTGCAATTGCTTTGCCAAAAGCCTGTAAAAACGGGAGTGAAAAATAAATAAATTATTTAAGGAATACAAGTAAAAGGTAAGTCATTATTACTCCTGAACTTATACGCGGTGGATTACAATATTGTTAATGAAGCACATCCTTTGTCATTCTAATGCAACTGAGATACATGAAACCCCATATTTCAGCAGAATTTTAATCAAATTATTCGGGAACCTTAATAATTTAGATAAACATGTATATTCAATGCGAAATTCTCATTGGTACAGTCCGGATAAATAATTATTATCTTGTACCATAAATGGCTATGCTTGTGTAGCCGGAAACGATCACATTATGCCAAAAATTTTAATTATTGATGATGAGAAAGCGATTAGAAAAACGCTCTCTGAAATTTTGAGTTTTGAAGGCTATCAGATTGATGAAGCAATAGATGGGGAAGAAGGGTTAAAGAAATTTTCTGAAAAAAATTACGATATCGTTTTATGTGATATTAAAATGCCAAAATTAGATGGCATTGAATTTTTAGAAAAAGCAAAGCAGCACAATGTGGATGTTCCAATAATAATTATCAGCGGACATGGTAATATAGACACCGCTGTGGAAGCAGTAAAAAAAGGAGCATTTGATTACATCAGCAAACCGCCAGATTTAAACAGGCTACTGATCACTTTGCGTAACGCAATGGAAAAACAGGAACTCGTTGCAGAAACAAAAGTGCTTAAAAAGAAAGTGAGTAAGGTACTGGAAATGGTGGGAAAAAGTAGCCAGTTGGAAAAGATCAGGGATACGATTGATAAAGTGGCGTCAACTGATGCCCGTGTTTTAATTACGGGAGAAAATGGTGTAGGTAAAGAATTGGTGGCGAGATGGATACATGAGAAAAGTAATCGTCATGGCGGACCAATGGTTGAAGTCAATTGTGCAGCTATACCCAGTGAATTAATTGAAAGTGAATTATTCGGTCATGAAAAAGGTTCATTCACATCTGCTATAAAACAACGAATAGGAAAATTTGAACAGGCAAACGGAGGAACACTTTTTTTAGATGAAATAGGTGATATGAGCCTTAGTGCACAGGCAAAAGTTTTGCGTGCCTTGCAGGAAGGAAAAATAACAAGAGTTGGGGCAGATAAAGATATTCAGGTGGATGTAAGAGTAATAGTTGCTACCAATAAAGATCTTTTGAAAGAAGTGGATGAAAAATTATTTCGTCTGGATCTCTACCATCGGTTAAGTGTGATCATCATTCATGTACCCTCATTAAATGAAAGGCGTGAAGATATTCCTTTATTGATTGAACATTTTTTGCAATTGATAGCCACAGAGTACGGACAGCCACCAAAAACGATTGATAAAGCTGCGCTCGAAGCATTAAAACAATATAACTGGACAGGTAACATCCGTGAATTACGCAACGTAGTAGAACGGTTGGTAATTTTCTCCGGAAAAAATATAACGCTTCAGGATATTCACAGTTATGTGTTGCCGGTAATATAACCGTTCATATAAACTATACATCATTAACAATTAATAGTAAAGCAATTAAATTTCAGGTCTTACTTTTGTCGCATTAAAAAATTTCTATGGGTATTGGATGGATTATCTTTTTGTTAGGTGCATTAGGCTGGCATATCGGAATGTATGGAATGTTCAAAAAGGCCGGTATGGAAGGCTGGAAAGCATTGATTCCGTTTTACAATACCTGGTGTATGGTAGAGAAAATGGAACTGAAAAAATATTGGTTCTTTTTTCAACTTATACCGATTGCCGGACAATTTATTACGATCTGGATCACCATAAAATGGGTTGAACATTTTGGAAGATTTGGTTTTTTGCACCATGCGATGGCCGTATTATTTCCTTTTATTTATTTTCCTTACATGGGATTCAGTGATAAAGAAAGATTTGCCGGAAAACCAGTGGTAAAAAATTACAGAAAAAGTGGTGTACGTGAATGGATCGACGCAGCGGTATTTGCGGTGGTAGCGGCAACCCTTATCCGCACTTTTGTTTTTGAAGCCTATACTATTCCTACACCCAGTATGGAGAAAACACTTTTAGTAAATGATTTTGTTTTTGTAAGTAAATTCAGTTATGGTCCGCGGCTTCCCAATACGCCTATCGCCATGCCTTTTGTACATCATACGATGCCATTCGGAAGTACAAAATCATACTCAGAGAAAGTGTATATTCCTTATACAAGATGGTTTGCATCTCCGGTACAGAGAAACGATGTAGTTGTATTTAATTTTCCTGTGAATGATACGCTCATCAATGATGAAGTAAATTTTGGCAGCCGGACAACTTATTATCAGGCAATCCGTAAAATCGGAAGGGAAGAAGTGTTGAACCGGTACAGTGATATCATCATCACCAGACCTGTTGATAAAAGAGAAAATTTTATTAAACGATGTGTGGCTGTGGCAGGAGATCAGTTACAAGTGAAAAATGGAATGGTGTATATCAACGTAACCTGTTGGCGCAGTAAGTTTATAAT
>JBKJSZ010000356.1:0-2831 GCA_046593675.1 Ferruginibacter sp. | reverse complement strand
CTTTCTTTATCCCCCTTACCAATCACTTTTACAAATCCTATATCAGTAAACAAACAACTTATTTTTAAATTAACTAACTCACTCACGCGTAAACCGCAACTGTACATCGTTTCCAGGATCGCTTTATTTCTTCCTCCTTCCGGTTTGCTCATATCAATTTGCGAAAGCATTTCCTCAATTTCACTGAAAGTTAAAACATCAGGTAAAAGCCGTTTATGCTTAGGCGCTTCCAACAAAACAGTGGGATCTGTTTTGGAAATTTCCTCTATCAGACAGTATTTGTAAAATGTTCTCAAGCCCGAAATGATCCTTCCCTGCGATGCTGATGTCATACCCAGTTCATGTACATATTTTACAAAATCTTCCAGGTTTTTTAATTCAATATCCTGAGGCTTTATTTCTTTTCTGTTTAATAATAAATATTCGGTGAGTTTATCAACATCATGCAGGTATGCGCTTATGGAATTATCTGATAAAGAACGTTCCAGTTGCAGCCATGCTTTAAATCCTTTTTTATATACTTCCCACATGATGCTACAAATTAAACACTATTTTCGCTGCCATTATTATCAAAATATAGCCTTGCATGTTCCCGGTAAATTTCAGATCGTATCGCAAAAAATTATCCCTGTACAGAAAACCATTTCGGAAATTTTTAAATTCTACTGAAAAAGAACCGCCACGCGGAATTGATAAAATCACCACATTGGTAGAGCAGGAGGTATGGGCAGAAGTAGATTGTTTAAGCTGCGCTAATTGCTGTAAAAAAATGACGCCCACTTTTACAACACAGGATCTCCATAGAATTTCCGCACATTTCAATGAAACTCCGGATCAGTTTAAAAAGAAATGGCTGAAAAGAGACAGCAATAAGGATCTAGTTAATAAACAGCAGCCTTGCCAGTTTCTTGATCTCCACACCAATATGTGCAGTATTTATGCTATCAGACCGGTAGATTGTGCAGGGTTTCCACATTTATCCAAGAAGAAATGGGTGGAATATGCATATGTACACAAACAAAATATTGATTATTGTCCGGCAACTTTTAAAATGGTTGAAAAAATGATGTTGCGTTTTCCCAATCAATAAGTGTTACAAATAAATATCTTCTATAAAAAAATAAGTTGCTGAATCATTTTCCAGTAAAATGGATAAGGCATCAAATTGTATTCGCTTCCATTCGGGAAACTGATATAGGAATTCTGTTGCGGCATTCATAAGATATTGCATTTTCTGATTGGTAATATTTTGTTCGGGATATCCAAATAATAAAGAAGTCCTGGTTTTTACTTCAACGATGTGAAGTATATTATTTTTAGTAGCGATGATATCTATTTCCCAATGCCGGAATCTCCAGTTGCGAAAAAGAATTCTAAACCCTAAACGGAGTAGATAAGCAACAGCAAGGTCTTCCCCCAATTTTCCAATTTTTACAGCTTGCTCCAATTAAGTGAATTTGTAAGTTTTGTTCAAATGGTTTTGCTTATTTTTGCCCGACAAATATTGATACATGAAAACGCAAGGCAGATCTCTTATTATTATAGCTATTCTATTGATTATTGCCTCAGCTATGAGCCGACTTGTTTTATACCCGAATAATTTCAGCCCGATGATAGCGATGGCTTTATTTGGCGGAGCGGTTATAAAAGATAAAAAATATGCCATAGCATTGCCTTTGTTCGCCATGTTATTAAGTGACGTATTGTTTGAAGTATTACACATTGCCGTTGGTTTTTGGGGATGGGGTCAATTGATTGGCTATGGCATTATGATCGGCATTACATTTTTAGGTAGTTTAATCCGGAAAATTTCTATTGTATCAGTAGGAGCCACTACCTTACTTTCAACTTTTATTTTCTATTTTCTCAGTAACAGTTCTGTATTTTTTCTGGAAGGAAATATCAATCCCACTTACTCGCATGATTTTAATGGATATATAACTTGCCTTGCAGCAGGTTTACCTTTCATGAAAAATTCCATAATTGCAGACCTTACCTTTTCTATAATTCTTTTTGGTGCCTACTTTCTTGCTATGCAAAGTGTTAAGAAGGAGCAGGTTGTTTTAGTGGAAAGTAAATAAATTTAAAAATATTTTTATAAAAAAAAAGTTCACCATTTTGTGCGCTTTTTTTAATTATAAAGATGGTTTTTCTGCATCAATTATTTTCCAATGCTTCATAACCGGCATCAATATCTAAATTTTGTCCGTCGGCTGCTTGTTTGGCCAGTTCATCGCAACGGTTATTTAAAGGATTATCTGCATGCCCTTTAACCCAAACAAATCGGATCTTCATTCCCTGTGTAATGGCATCATATAATTTCCAAAGGTCTTTATTTTTTTTTCCTTTGAAATCCGTTTTCAGCCAACCTTTCAGCCATCCTTTTTCTATGGTATTAACCACATACTGACTATCGGAATAAATGTTAATCGGCAGATCTTTATTTTTTAAAGACTGAAGTCCGGCAATTACAGCCATTATTTCCATTCTGTTGTTGGTGGTAAGGCGGAAACCTTTGGATAATTCTTTTTTGTGATGCCCGCTTAACAAAACGACGCCATAGCCACCACGTCCCGGATTTCCCCTTGAAGAACCGTCCGTATATATGTTGATCTCACGCATTACACCTGGAATACGCCTGTTTTAAACTCTGCGATATCAGGATTATGATTGGCTGCATGGAGTGATTCAGAAATTAATTTCCTGGTATCTCCCGGATCAATAATGGCGTCAACCCATAAACGGGCAGCCGCATATTCGGGTTTGGTTTGCCTTGTATAATTTGCCGTTATCCTGTCTAAAATTTCTTTTTCTTCTTCCGGAGTTACTTC
>JBKJSZ010000317.1:0-10354 GCA_046593675.1 Ferruginibacter sp. | reverse complement strand
TTTTATTGGTGACTTTATTTTTCAGCTCTGCATATTGTAATTCTGTATGCATCAGGTTCATCAGCAATTCGGCTCTTTCTTTAATATTGCTCATTTCAAGCAATTGTTGTTTTTGTTTGAGATCGCTGTTTAAATTACTGCTGACGAAATGAATGAGAAAGGAAGGATTTTCTATATTCTTCAATATAATAGCCGCTTCACTGGGAAGATTAGGCGACAAGCCCACAATCTGTCCTGCAAGATCTTTTATACTTCCCACCAAAGCATTAAAATCATTATCGCCATCGAGATTGTCATCCTGTAGTAAACTAATTTTTGCTTTGAAATACGGATCTTCTGTAGTAATCTCATCAATCTTGAACCTTTTTCTTCCCTGGATGATGATCGTTGTGCCGCCATCGGGCATTTTTATCAATTTTACTAATTTGGCTACAGTACCCACATTTTCCAGATCATTTATGCCGGGTTCTTCAACGTTACTGTCTTTTTGTGCCACAACGCCTACCAATTTGTCAGCCTTATAAGCGTCGGTTACGGCCTTTATGCTTTTATCGCGACCTACTGTAATAGGAATTACAACGCCCGGAAAAAGTACAGTATTTCTTAAAGGCAGAATCGGTAATTCCTCAGGAATGCCTTTGCCATCGTCTTTTCCGTCATCATCCTCGTTCAAAGGAATGATAGGCATAAATTCCATTTCTTCTTCTTGTCGGTCTAATAAATAGCGAGTATCCATAATCAATTTTCTTCCGCCAGTGCATGACAGAATTGTAGGTTGGTTTGTTTTTTTTAAGCAGTATCCATATTTGACAAGTTTAATGCCATGATTCTCCGCTTCATTTTCATAAACAATCAAAATGCATCTGTTATTTTTGCCGGGCAATGGATATACAATGTACAGATAAAGAGCTTGCGTTATTTAAATTAATCGGGGAATGTACCGCAGAAACCGGATTAATGAGCTTTGTGATCGGAGGTTTTGTTCGCGATAAAATTTTAGGCCGCGAAACCAAGGATATTGATATTGTTTGTAATGGCGATGGAATTGAACTGGCAACCAAAGTTGCTGAGCGTTTACCGGGAAAACCGTCGGTGAATTTCTTTAAAACATTTGGAACAGCTCAATTATTATTTGAGGATATTGATATAGAATTTGTAGGTGCAAGAAAAGAAAGTTATGCTGCGCACAGCCGCAAGCCTGAGGTCACTCCTGGAACATTAGAAGATGATCAGCGAAGACGTGACCTTACCATTAATGCCATGGCGATCAGCCTGAATAAATATGATTTCGGAAAATTATCAGATCCTTTTAGCGGAATTAAGGACATTGAAAATAAAATTTTAAGAACTCCATTAGAGCCGGGCATAACTTTCAGTGACGATCCTTTGAGAATGATGCGTGTGATACGCTTTGCTACACAATTGCAATTCAACATTGAACCGGCAACGCTTGATGCCATCAAAGAAAATGCACATAGGATAAATATTATCAGCGGAGAAAGAATTATTGACGAATTAAATAAGATCGTATTAAGCCCAAAGCCTTCTATCGGTTTTGACTTGTTATACAAACAAGGTTTATTGCAATTGATATTTCCACAAATGGTAGCCTTGACGGGTGCAGAATTTATTGATGGAATGGGTCACAAAGATAATTTCTATCATACTCTGCAGGTATTGGATAATATTTCAGCAAATACAAATGATCTGTGGTTAAGATGGGCAGCTATCTTACATGACATAGCCAAGCCGGCTACCAAAAAATTTGAAGAAGGTCATGGCTGGACGTTTCATGGACATGAAGTGATAGGAGGAAGAATGGTTTCTAAAATATTTACACAACTGAAGTTGCCGCTGAATGATAAAATGAAGTTTGTAAGAAAAATGGTGGAATTGCATTTACGTCCGATTAGTTTATCAAAAGAAGATATAACTGATGCTGCCATAAGGCGTTTGTTATTTGATGCAGGAGAAGACCTTGATGCCTTAATGACTTTGTGCGAAGCAGATATCACCTCAAAAAATAAAAAGAAAGTTGAACGCTTTTTAGAAAATTTTGAACTTGTTCGCCGGCGTTGCACAGAGGTTGAGGAAAAAGATCATATTAGAAACTGGCAACCTCCGGTTAGCGGAGAAATGATCATGGAGCAATTTAAATTACCGCCGGGAAGAATGGTTGGAATCATCAAAAACGCAATTCGCGAGGCAATACTTGATGGAATCATTCCAAATGATTATGCATCGGCACATGCTTACATGATTCAAAAGGCCGAAGAACTCGGTGTACACGCTTAACTTAGCGATAAATTACTATTTTTGAAGTATGGCAATATTAAGATTCAGAGTTTATTGGGAGGAAGATGAAAGTACGTATAGGGATGTGGCCATCAGGCATAATCAAAATTTTCATGACCTGTATAATGCCATCCTGAAATGTTATGAATTTGATAACCGGCATAAAGCTACTTTTTATCGCAGTAATGATCAATGGCAAAGAGGAAGGGAGATATCGCTGGAGAAATATGATAAAGATTACAAAGCTGATCCTTTATTAATGCATGAGATAACCATCGGCAGTGAGATCAAAAATCCAAATCAAAAATTTTTGTTTGAATATGATTTTAATAAGAACTGGCATTTCATGGTAGAGCTTATTCAGGTTGATAAAGAAGAGAATAAAAAAATTAATTATCCGGCTTGCATAAGAACAGAAGGTATTGCGCCGCCTCAATATGGTACAAAGGGAATTGTGGATACACGCCTCGCAGAAATGGAAGAAAAATATGATCTTCAACCTGATGCATTATCAGATGGCTTCAGCCAGGAAGGAGAATCCGATACGGAATCTGATACTGATGTAGATGCAGATGAATCTACAGATGATTCCGTTGAAGCATTTTAAGAACAGGCATGAATAAAACCTGCATTATTATTGCCGGACCAACAGCCGTAGGTAAAACAGCTTTAGCTATTGAACTCGCTCAATATTTTAATACCTCTGTTATTTCTGCAGACAGCCGCCAATGTTATAAGGAATTAAATATTGGTGTTGCAAAACCATCTTTACAGCAACTCGAAACCGTTCCACATTATTTTATTAATTCACATTCAGTACAAGATTCTGTTACAGCAGTTGATTATGAAAATTATGCTTTGTGCGTTACAGATAAATTATTTGAAACGAATGATGTAATAATTGTGGTAGGTGGAACAGGTTTATATATTAAAGCTTTCGTTGAAGGATTGGATGAAATACCTGCCGTTGATGGAAAGCTGAGATCTGGAATTATACAGCAATATGAGCAAAATGGTATAGCATGGCTGCGTGCTGAAATTCAACATAAAGACCCTTTGTTTTTTTTAGAAGGTGAAATACAAAATCCGCATCGTTTAATGCGTGCCCTGGAAGTTTTTGAATCTACAGGAAAAAGTATTGTGGAATTTCAAAGAGGAAATAAAAAGAAAAGAGCTTTTGACATACATAAAGTATTAGTCAACTTACCACGTGAAGATTTATACGACCGTATCAATACAAGAGTGGACACGATGATGGAAGATGGGCTGTTGCATGAAGTAAAATCCCTTGAAGCATTTAAACATTTGAACGCCTTACAAACGGTTGGATATACAGAAATGTTTGATCATTTAGAAGGAAAAATATCATTGGAACAGGCAATAGATTCCATAAAAAAAAATACCAGGCATTATGCCAAAAGGCAGCTTACCTGGTTTAAAAAAAATAATGATTTTATAGAAGTAGATGCTAAGCTTGGGTCAATCCTTTCCGTTTTAAAATTTAATACCTAAAGTGGCGACTATATTTCCTTGTATATTTTTTGATGTAGCATACGTATTCGCTCTTTCATCTAAACGATAAGGAACTTCAAAATCTCTGTTCATCTGGTGTACATAAGTCAGGTCTATAAAAAAGCCTTTATTCCTGTAACCTAAACCTCCGCTCATCAACATTTTTCTACCTTTCAATGGTGACTCTTTATAAGGATTTCCATAAAAAGCAAAACCTAATCTTGCCATGATAATATTGAATTTCACTTCACCACCAACCCGGAAATTAAAAGCTCCTTTATATTGATTTTTTACAACTTTTGTTAATTGCTTAAAGTAAGTTTTTTCATCGGCACTTGGTTTATCCTGGTTACTCATGAATTTTGTTCCTCTGTGATGTACATATTCCATATCAGCGGAAATAAAGGCACGCTGACGTTTTACATTTTCCACTTCTCTGAAAACATAAGAAGCGCTTACCTGGGCTTTCCACGGTGAAATCTGCTGATAAGTACTTTCATTTGATTGGTTGGCACTAAATGCTTCGGAGCCTACAGAAAAAGTATCTCTCGGATTATTAAATCGGGTAGTTAAATAAGTGGTTCGTTTATCAGTCAAAGACATAAAGGTTGGTGTCTGCAGAGATAAACCTACTCTGAAATATTCCTGCGGACGATAGATCATACCTAATCTTCCATGTATGCCAATGCCCTGCGTTGTAAATTTATCTGTAAAAGTAAAAGAAGAAAAGTTTGTTGGTGACGCCGATGTATCCGATTCTGTAAATTCAGTTTTACTGTTATAATATATAAAGGGAATTCCAAATCCTGCACCAAAAAGCCATTTATCATTAAAGTTATGTGCGTACGCTGCTGCCAATTCATACATGCCGCCTCTGGTACTTCTTACCACATCCTGCCGCACCGCCTGCCCGGCATCCAATAAAAATTCAGGCATACCTTTAATAATCAACGTTGAATCATTTATCCTTACTGTATCAATAAGGTTCGTATAAAAGGCAGGAGAAACGGTGAACGGAGAGGGAGAACTTGTATTTAATATTTGTGCAATGGAATAATTATTTCTTGAAAACTCTTCTGCAAACTGTTCGCTGAACGAACTGTAATTATTAAAACCCGAATAACGGTACGTGTTGCCGAAATTAGCTGTTTGATTGATGGCAATACTGAATGCGGCACTTTGCTTTGTATTATATTTATCATTCAGTGCTATAATAACTCCTGATGGTCCAAAATTAAATTTTTCTTTATTGCTTTTATTAGTGGAGTCCCTATAATTTATTTTGTTATGATTCATCAGCCAACCCGGTGTGATAACCACCTCATTTGTTTTAAATAATCCGATGCCTGCGGGATTGGTAAATGTAGCGGTAATATCTCCACCCAGGCTACCCATAACGCCACCTGTAGCCATATTGCGGGCGGTTCCATTATTGGTTAACCAACTGTAACGTAAGGCATCTTCAGGAACCTGCGCACTAACTTTCAGGCAAACAAATAATGTTGAAAAAAGTATAATTCTTTTCATTGTTGATGTTTTTGATAAAATAATTTGTCTGGTTTACCTGAAAATTAATTACTGGTTCTTACCGGTCTAATAACCGGTGAACCTCCTGAAGATCCTGAAGAACCAGATGAATTACTGCTTCCGGGCGAATAAGTTCTTCCCGAGCCGCTTCCATTTCCTGATGGTGTAAAAATTTCTCTCAAAATTGTACCATTACGCTGGTTATAAGTTCTGGAAGGTTTGTTTCGGACGGTTCCTGTTTTTGGATCCCTGATAATGACCGGCGTATTGTTGTAACTGGAAAGATTAGTCGTTCTGATGGGATGATTTGTTATGTTGATACCATTTTTAACCGGGTATGGACAGTAATATGGATTGTAATAATATCCATAATTGTAAGCGAAATAATAAGGATGATAATGATAATTGTATCCATATTCATTATCTAATTCTCTCCATCTCCGGTCACGTGTTTTCATTCTGATCTGGCGATCTTCATTAGTTTGCGCCATAGTGGAATCGTCTTCTTCATCTTTTTTATCATCTTCCCCTTCATATCTTGCCGGAGAAAAATATACATCATCAGGTGTTTGTCCGCTTCTGTAAGCCGTGTGGCAGGAAAAGAGCGCTACCAGCGAAAAAGTAAAAAGTAAAATTTTGTTTTTCATGAAACGTGTTTAAGGGTAAATTGAAGTTGTTATTTTTGCGTTCTCTTTTACAAAAGTAAAATTGCGAACTATTTGGCTATATGACGCTTTAAAAATATTTTCCGCTGTTAAAAATGTGCTAAATAGAATATCTAATAAAACAGGCCATACCGGCTTTAAACAAATTTATGAGTAAAGAAATCACCTCACGTGCAACTGATTATTCCCAATGGTATAATGACCTCGTTTTAAAAAGCGGACTAGCCGATTATTCAGCTGTTCGGGGTTGTATGGTGATTAAGCCATACGGTTATACTTTATGGGAAAACATGCGTGATGTATTAGATAAAATGTTCAAAGAAACAGGTCATGTAAATGCATACTTTCCTTTGTTCATTCCCAAAAGTTTATTTGAAGCAGAAGAAAAAAATGCGGAAGGTTTCGCTAAAGAATGTGCAATCGTTACTCATTACCGCCTTAAAAATGATCCGTCAAATCCTGGCAAACTGATGGTGGATCCAGAAGCGAAACTGGAAGAAGAACTCATCGTTCGTCCAACTTCAGAAGCTATTATCTGGAATACTTATAAAAGCTGGATTCAATCTTATCGCGACCTTCCCTTACTGATAAATCAATGGGCAAATGTGGTTAGATGGGAGATGAGAACCCGATTATTTCTTCGGACGGCAGAATTTTTATGGCAGGAAGGACATACGGCGCATGCAACTAAAGCCGAAGCCATTGAAGAAACAGAAAGAATGCTGGAAGTGTATGCAGATTTTGCAGAAAACTTTATGGCTGTTCCGGTTATAAAAGGATTAAAAACGGCTAATGAAAGATTTGCAGGTGCAGAAGAAACATATTGTATAGAAGCCATGATGCAGGATGGGAAAGCATTACAGGCCGGCACTTCCCATTTCCTCGGGCAAAATTTTGCTAAAGCATTTAATGTTCAGTTTTTAAATAAAGAAAACAAACAGGAATTTGTTTGGGCTACCAGCTGGGGCGTTTCTACCAGATTGATCGGTGCTTTAATTATGGCGCATAGTGATGACCAGGGATTAATACTTCCTCCGAAAATTGCTCCTTTGCAGGTGGTGATTGTACCCATTTACAAAGGAGAAGAAAGTAAAGCAATTATTGATGTTAAGGCACAACAGATCATGCAGGATTGTAAAAAAATGGGCATATCTGTAAAATATGATAATCACGACAATACCCGGCCGGGATGGAAATTTGCGGAATATGAATTAAAAGGTGTTCCTGTAAGAGTGGCATTGGGCATGCGTGATCTGGAACAAAATGTGGTGGAAATTGCCAGAAGAGATACTAAAGAAAAGCAAACAGTTTCTCTTGATAATCTTGCAGAAAAAATAAAAGCATTGCTGGAAAATATTCAGCAAAGCATGTATGAAAAAGCACTGGCTTTCAGGAATGATCATATTTCAAAAGCAGATAACTGGGACGAGTTTATGGAATTGCTGGATGGAAAAGGTGGATTTATTTCTGCCCATTGGAATGGCAAATCTGAAACCGAAGAGAAAATAAAAGAAAAATCGAAAGCAACTATACGTTGTATTCCTCTACATAATGAACAGGAAGAAGGCATTTGTATTTTAACCGGAGAAAAAAGTACACAACGGGTTTTATTTGCCAGAGCGTATTGATCATTTATCTTTCGTGGCTAAATAATTATAATCCGCTAATAATTTTTCCAGAAATTCTATAACCGGAAGATCAGAACGAATGTCAAGCACTTCCATTACTTTATATTGAACACGATGTAATAAGGGAGTGCTTTTATTTTTTTCAGCTTGTACCAATACATTTTTAATGGTATTGATATCACCATCGGTTAGTTGCATCACCTGCGGAAATAACACCACATAATTTTCTGTTTCTATATCCATAAAAACGGTATCTAAAACGGTAAGGTCACTTTTAGTACTTGCTACAACTGTTCCTGCAGCCAGATCGCCTAACCTTTGCGTTTTATTAGTGACTACCATACAAATCACTGCGCCAATACCCAGAATGCCGGTTGCTAAAATGTAGGCATACATCGCCTGTACACTGAATAAAACATAACCGAATAAAAAAGGCCATTCGTAAAATTTTGTGATCCATCTTAACAGGTATTGTCCGAATGTTGGTTCACCACCGTTCAGGCTGATCACTCTGATCCCCAGAATTTTTTTTCCGACTGTTTGCCCGTTCATGGTTACTTCACATATTAATGAATATAACAACATCGGTAAGGATATTACGAGAATATCAAATCCCTGGTGATAATTGAAACCGATCTCCATTCCATCGTATAAAAATGATTTCATGCTCCAGATATATATTACAATAATTATAAAATCGAATATATACGCCATCAATCTTTTATGGAACGGGGCTATTTCAAATTCCAGATCTATATTAAAAGCCGTATGGATGCTGATTAAACCCATTATTGCAATTTAATGGGAAGAATGCTAAAACGATATTTTTTTATTAAAAGATTTTGTATCAAATTGTATAACAGGTAACAAATTAATGAGAGAAGCCTTATTCATAAAGAAGAATGCAGAAAAATGGAAACGTTTCCAGGAATCAGAATCTTTAGATCCAGATGAAACCGCTGAACGTTTTACAACATTAATAGATGATTTGAGTTATGCTAAAACCTTTTATCCGCGAAGCAGAGTTACCCGATGGATCAATGGAATTACGGCTTCTATTTACCAGGATATCTATAAAAATAAAAAAGAAAAATATACAAGAATTATAGATTTCTGGAAATTTGAATTGCCATTATTATTTAAACAATATCATAGAATTTTATTATTCACGAGCGTCTTGTTTTTCATTTTTGTACTCACCGGATATGTATCCGCGAATAATAATCCTGATTTTGTAAGAGGAGTGATGGGTGATAGTTATGTGAATGTTACAGAAGAAAATATTAGTAGAGGAGATCCTTTCGGAATTTATAAATCGGGTTCGCCTTTTACAATGTTCATTACAATTGCTTTCAATAATATTAAAGTGGCATTTCTGACTTTTCTGGGCGGCTTTACATTGGGTTTATTTACGTTTACAACTTTATGGAGTAATGGAATTATGCTGGGAAGCTTTCACGAATTTTTTGCTGCGCATGGTTTAGGGTTACAATCAGTATTGGTAGTTTGGATACACGGAACTATTGAAATCTGTTCGATTGTGATTGCGGCAACAGCCGGTTTTATCATGGCGGATGGAATTCTATTTCCTAAAACATTTACTCGGATGCAATCATTCAGAAGATCTGCAAAAGATGCGGCTAAAATAATGGTTAGCCTGGTTCCATTTTTTATCATAGCCGGATTTTTAGAAAGTTATATCACACATCAATTGGGTGCTTACATCAATCAAAAACCACAATTGCTGCCTGTATGGCTCAGCATTCTTACCTTAATTCTTTCGTTGTGCTTTATCCTTTGGTATTTTGTTTTTCTTCCGGTCAGATTACATAAAAAAGGATTTCAATTAAAAAATGAAGGAATAGTAAGCAGGCTTTATGAATAAATATTTCATTTTTGTGGTCTGCTTTTTTCTGCTTTGTTATGCTGTACCCGCACAAACAAGTATGGACGGTGCGGTTGATTTTGAAAATATAGAAGATACGCTGGAAGAAAATACCACTGATATACAACCCGATACCAACTTTTATTTTTCAGGTTTTTTGTATCAAAAACAAAATATTGATAGTCTTAAAAAATTGAACGCTTATCATTACATTTCAACTATTGAAAATTATCTTAAGGCGCAAAAAAACATTTCTTTAAAAAAAATACAGAATCCCCAAAATACTTCCTCTGAAAATGGTCAGAAACAATATAAAACTTCCTGGTTACAGAAAATGACAAGTAAATGGGAATTTAATTTCATGCTTTGGATGCTGGCCATATTTTTCATTGTAATGCTTTGTTATTTTTTTATAGTGCGTAATAGAATATTTTCTAAGCGTTCCTCAACATTGGCGGTCAACATAGAACCTGAAAATAATGAGATAGAAATGCACGATTATGAAAAAGCATATTTATCAGCGAAAATGAAAAATGATTTCAGGACAGCTATTAAATTTTTATTCCTGCATACTTTATACCTGTTATCTCAAAAAGATTTGGTGTCATTTTCTCCTGATAAAACTAATCACGACTATTTTTTAGAGTTGCCTTCCACATGGCAAAAAGATTTTGCATCCATCAGCCTGGCTTATGAATATATATGGTATGGCCGCCAGGTTTTGGACATTATACAATTCGGGGAAAAAGAAAAAATATTTTCACAATTGATAGATCGTATAAAACAGATATGATAAAACTACTTCCATATCTGTCGTTGTTTGCGGGCTTTATCATTTCCTG
>JBKJSZ010000250.1:0-2503 GCA_046593675.1 Ferruginibacter sp. | reverse complement strand
GGAGCTTGAGAAAATGAACGTTAATACCTTATCTATACAATCTGTTGCACAGGCGGTGATGAATATCCGCCGCAGCAAATTGCCCGACCCGAAGTTGATAGGCAACTCCGGCAGCTTCTTTAAAAATCCAGAAGTGGATGAAAGCGGGTATATGCAATTGATTAAAAATCATCCTGGCATGGTTGCCTACAAAATACAAAATGGTTATAAAATTGCGGCTGCCTGGCTCATTGAGCAATGTGGGTGGAAAGGTTTCAGGGATGGTGACGCAGGCTGTCATATTAATCAGCCGCTGGTGTTGGTGAATTACGGCAATGCCACAGGTGAGCAGATATTCAGTCTGAGTGAAAAAATTATTCTAAGTGTGCAGGAGAAATTTAATATCATGCTGGAAGTAGAAGTGAATATTGTTTAAAGCAGCATTTTCTATTTACTAATTGTCAATTATTTAAAATATATCCCCATGCCTATAAAATATCACGCATTATTTACTTTGGTATTTAGTGTTTTATCCATTTCTGTTTTTTCACAATCGGCTGCCAAATCCGTTTACTTTGAACTGGGAGGAGCTGGTTTGGCTACGGTAAATTATGACATGCGTTTCCAAAAGAAAAATGACGGATTTGGATTTAAAGTAGGAATTGGTGGTTATAAAGTTGATCAGGAAAATGCTTTATTTATTCCCTTAGGAGTAAATTATCTTATAGGTAAAGATGAAAGAAATTATTTTGAAATAGGTCTTGGTTTAACTATTGTATCTATAAAGGAAATTATTTACAATAACGGCGCTACATCAAGCGACAATTTTTCCTCTTCATTTGGCCATGCATTTTTTGGATATCGTTTGCAACCAAAGAATGGTGGCTTTTTATTCAGGGCAGGTTTAACACCCGTTTTTAATAAAGATGGATTCATTCCCTATTGGGCAGGAGTTTCGTTCGGATATAAATTTTAATTTTTATAAATCTTATTAATAAAAAAGTGCAGTTTTTATCGCTGCACTTTTTTATTGCTCATTTAATTATAATCGTTTTCATCAAAACTATCTTCATCTTTAGTTGGGCTTTGAAAATTTAGCATACTTCCCATCAGGTCTTTGAATTCAATTTTTCCTTCAAATATCTTTTTGCTGATCATGGAATAGGATGCGAGTCCATACAATACAAATTCCATCAGTAATGCATATTCTTTTTCTGAAGAGGCATTAAAAAATTTACTTACCAAAGCATGTAAGCCATCCACTTTATACAACATTAATATTTTGTCTTTATCTTTTACATCCACTCCAATGTTTAACACATTTCCACTATCAAACCATTTTGTAACAGATTTATAAGGATTGTCAGCAGGCTCTTTTCCTTTTCTCTTTTTTATTAATTCCGGATCCGGAAAATACATGGCAAATTGCGTTCTGATGGCTTTGTCTAAAAGATTGTAAGCAACCTGGAACGGGCCTTCCTGTTCACCTTCATAAACCAGTTCAATTTTGCCCGTGATGGAAGGTATAATTCCAATAAGATCACCTATCCAGATCTGTGTATTTTTTTCTTTATTGATCAACAATCTTCTTTCTGCCGCACTTACAGCGTTTTCATACGCCGCGATAGTTAACCTTGCGCTCACTCCACTTTTTTTATCTACCAATTCACTTTCTCTTGCTGCAAATGCCACTTGTTCAATTAATCTTTTCACAAGATCACTGAATTCAATTTTGGAAGATTGCTCAGGAAGTATCGCAGCTTCCTGTTCTGTAATGGCTAATGAAGTTTCAATAGACTTTGGATAGTGTGTTAATATCTGGCTTTCAATCCTGTCTTTAAGCGGCGTTACAATGCTGCCACGGTTGGTATAATCTTCCGGATTAGCGGTAAACACAAACATAACATCGAGCGGCAAACGAAGTTTAAAACCCCTGATCTGTAAATCCCCTTCTTCCAGAATATTAAATAAAGAAACCTGGATTCTTGCCTGCAGATCCGGTAATTCGTTGATCACAAAAATGCATCGGTTGCTCCTTGGAATAATGCCATAATGCAACACTCTTTCGTCTGCAAAACTCAATTTTAAATTGGCAGCTTTTATGGGATCAATATCCCCAATAAGATCTGCTACACTTACATCCGGCGTTGCTAATTTTTCACCATATCTTTCTGACCTGTGTAACCATGAAACAGGCGTATCATTTCCTTTTTCTGCAATCAAATCAATGGCATATCTTGAAACAGGTGCTAAAGGATCATCATTAATTTCACTTCCCTCTACTATAGGAATATATTCATCCAGGAGATTGATCATTTGCCTGGCCATTCTTGTTTTTGCCTGTCCCCTCAACCCAAGAAATAAAATATTATGACGGCTCAACAAAGCACGTTCCGTTTCTGGAATTACAGAATCTTCATAACCTAAAATCCCCGGAAAAGGCGTTTCGCCGGATTGAATTTTTTTGATTAAATTTTTTCTAATTTCCTCTTTAATGGACTGACTTTTAAATCCAACTTTTATT
>JBKJSZ010000242.1:0-18616 GCA_046593675.1 Ferruginibacter sp. | reverse complement strand
AACAACCTGTTAGGTCTATAGACCTAACAGGTTGTTAGAAATTCAAACTGCCATTAACCCACTCGCCATCTAGTTGTACTTCAGGAAATTTTTTATAAAAATTGATCGCTGGTGTATTCCACTCCAACACCTGCCACACCATCCCAGAAAAATTTCTCAACGCACATTCAATGATCAACTGATCGAACAACATTTTCCCGATTCCTTTGCCTCTCATTTTTTCGGTAACTATCAGATCTTCCAGATACATACGCTGGCCTTTCCATGTACTGTAACGGATATACCATAATGCAAATCCTTCTACCTTACCATCTACTTCTGCTACCAATGCCCACCAAACCGGATTTTCTCCAAAACCGCTTTCTTCAAAATGTTCCGGTGCAACCGTTACTTCCTCCGGCGCTTTTTCATACGTTGCCAGCTCCTGAATTAATTGCATCATTCTTGCACAGTCATGCTTTTCTGCAGCTCTTATTATTAATGACATATTTTTATTTATCAGCAAAGCTATCTTACCATACAATACAAATTGTAATACCTTCAAAGAATGAAAAAACTTCTGTTATCTTATGCACAATACAATCTTTGGGCAAATCAACGTATAGTAGATCTCTTCAACAACCTAGATGATGATACTTTAAATAAGGAGATCGCCAGCAGTTTTCCTTCGTTGTTAAAAACATTGTTGCATTTGTGGGACGTGGAATCAATATGGTGGCAACGAATTAAACTGATTGAAGTTACTGAATGGCCTTCTACCACTTTCAACGGAACAATTGCAACTTTTTCCAGTGCGCTAATTCAACAATCCAAACAATGGAAAGAATGGATCGATCTTGCCACAGAAGCAGCACTGGAACATGAATTTATTTACAGGAATTCAAAAAAAGAACAATTCAAACAACCTGTACACGAGGCTTTATTGCATCTTTTCAATCACCAGACTTTCCATCGCGGACAAATCATTACTATGCTGCGACATGCAGGCGTGCAAAAAATCCCCAATACAGATTTAATCGCTTTTCTCAGGAAAAAATAAAGATCATCAGTTATGATCTATCATGGTGAGTGTAATACCATATCCATTAGTGTAACCGCTACCCGTTGGAGTTGTTGGCGGCTGATATTCATTATGTAGAAAATATTTATATACCATTCCAATACCCGAGGCATATTTCTCTGAACTGATATTTTTTTCACTGTAGGAACCCGGATCATCAGGGTTGCCAATAATCTCATCTCTTTGCACAACCGTTAAGGTTTTATCGAGGTTATACATTCCTACTATGGCGGGTTCACCAACGCTTTCATACGTATAATCCCAGTTGTCGAGGTAACGTACTTCTGAATTGAAAGAATAGGTATCTATAAAACTGTTCCCTTTCCAGGTAAATTCATTACGGATCGGTTGTTTTAACTTTATAAAACGCATATTGTTCTCGCTAAACTCCAGAGATGTCCCGGTATTTACTGCAAGAAAAGTATTATCAGGTTGCCAGGCATCTGCAGCGGTGGAACGTCTATATCTGAAAATACGGTATGCCGGCCTTCCCAGGTTATCGGTGATCAATGAATCTGTTTCATACTTCACTTCATAACTTCTGATCGTATCACTTGTACCGAAATTGGTATAAATAAGCGAATCAATTTTATACGTGATGTATTTACCCGTTACCAATGGATTGTATTCACTAATGGCAGCCGTTGAATATTCTTCTGTTTTCTTGCACGAACTGAATATTAACATCAGCAATAAAATACCGATCAATTGAAATTTCATAAGTAGAAAACTTTTATTTGAACATTAAAATGCTTCCCGCTGTATAATTCCGCCGCCGATCACATCGTCACCTTCATAAAAAACAGCGCTTTGTCCGGGAGCCACACCTTTTACATCAGTATAAAAACGTACTTCCACACCATTTTCGTATGCAGTTATCAATCCCTCACCACCTTTATCTTTATAACGAATTTTTATCAGAGCTTCCATTTGATGCGGGATCGTTTCAAATTTCATCATATTAATGCCTTTAACCTGCATGATGTTCCGGTTAAGATCTTGTTCATCACCCAATACAACCGTGTTGGTTTCGGGGATGATCTGTGTTACAAAAGCCGGTTTACCCAATGCTATATCTAAACCTTTACGCTGACCGACGGTATAAAAAGGATAGCCTTTGTGTGTACCTAAAATATTTCCCTGCCCATCTACAAAAGAACCGCCATTCACCTTTTGTTCCAGGCCTTCCACACGCCTTTTTAAAAATCCCCGGTAATCATTATCGGGTACAAAACAGATCTCATAACTCTCGCTTTTTTTGGCAAGTTCCGGGTATCCGAAATCATGTGCCATCTGGCGGATCTCTGTTTTATGATACGTACCTAACGGCAATAATGTTCTGCATAAAAGATCCTGCTGCAAACCCCACAAGGCATAGCTCTGATCTTTGGTATCATCTATTCCTTTTCTTATGAAATAGCGGCCATTGGTATGTTGATGAACCTGTGCATAATGACCCGTCGCAATAAAATCGCACCCTAATGCATCCGCTCTTTTTAATAACGCCCGCCATTTAATATGCGTATTGCACATTACACAAGGATTGGGCGTTCTGCCGGCAATATATTCTTCAACAAAATTTTCAATCACAAAATCACCAAATTCATCCCTGATATCTAAAATAAAATGCGGAAAACCATGTTGTACAGCCGCTTGCCTCGCATCATTAAAACTATCCAGATTGCAACAACCGGTTTCTTTTTTTCCGGTGGTGCCTACGCTTGTGGCATAATCCCAGGTTTTCATAGTAATTCCTACTACGTCATAGCCTTCCTTATGCAACATCAAAGCCGCAACAGTGCTGTCTATTCCACCGCTCATCGCCACCAAAACCTTTCCTTTTTGCATATATTGAAATTCTTCGATGCAAAGATAAGAAACTACATCGTACAGGCTCTGTCAACAACATTATAACACTCTATTTTAGGCTTTGAACGCGGGCATCAGTTCCACTATAAACGGTAGTCCCGCTTTTTGTTACAAGCTGCTACGCAGGCTTTACACTTCAATCGGGCGTATTTACCCAACATTTTTACATATTTCAGCAGTCAGATTTGCGTATCTGAATACATCAAACTGTTATTATCTTGCACACATGCAATCCTATTTACAACTGCTAGATCATATTATTAATACCGGAACCGATAAAAATGACCGCACCGGAACAGGAACCAGAAGTGTTTTCGGTTACCAGATGCGGTTCAATTTAGCAGAGGGTTTTCCTTTGGTGACCACAAAAAAATGTCACCTGAAAAGTATTATATATGAACTGCTGTGGTTTTTAAAAGGGGATACCAATATTGCATACCTCAAAGAAAATACGGTGCGTATCTGGGATGAATGGGCAGATGAAAACGGAGATCTTGGTCCGGTGTACGGAAAGCAATGGAGAAGCTGGGAAGGTGCCGATGGAAAAATAATTGACCAGGTGTCAGAATTGATACAACAATTACTAACCAATCCTGATTCGCGACGTATGATCATCAGCGCATGGAATGTTGCCGATCTTCCATACATGAAACTGATGCCTTGCCATTGTTTATTCCAGTTTTATACGTCTGCACCCGATGCAAATGGAAAAAGAAAACTGAGTTGCCAGTTATACCAGCGAAGTGCCGATGTATTTTTAGGGGTACCATTTAACATCGCTTCATATGCTTTATTAACGATGATGATCGCACAGGTTTGTGATATGGAGCCGGGCGATTTTGTACATACATTTGGCGATGTGCATCTTTATAAAAATCATTTTGAACAGGCACAATTACAATTAACCCGAACACCTTTTCCTTTAGCAAAAATGATTTTAAATCCGAAGGTGAAAAATATTTTTGAATTCAATTATGAAGATTTTGAACTTGTAGGATATGAATCACATCCTGCTATTAAAGCACCGGTGGCTGTTTAAATAAATAATTTTTAATGAATATCATTTCACATGTTGTTGCGGCATCACTTAACAATGGCATTGGTAAACACGGAAAATTACTTTGGCATTTACCCAATGATCTGAAGTTTTTTAAAAATACCACTTGGGGAATGCCCGTGATCATGGGCCGTAAAACATTTGAAAGCGTTTCCAAACCTTTACCCGGAAGAATAAATATTGTGGTTACCCGTCAGCCTGATTGGAAAGCAGAAGGTGTGATCACCGTTTCATCTCTTGAAAAGGCATTGGAAGAAGCCGCCCAAACTAATTGTAAAGAATGGTTCATCATTGGAGGCGGAGAATTGTATGTACAAAGTATGGCTGTTGTAAATAAAATTTATCTAACGCGGGTACACGCCAATCTGGAAGCAGATACTTTTTATCCTTCAATGGATAAGACTGATTGGCAACTGCAAAATGAAGAGAAATTTCCGGCTGATGAAAAACACGCTTTTGATTATTCCTTTCAAATCTGGAGAAAGAAATAATGTATTCAACATTTCAATTATTTAAAAAATACCTGCATTATTATTTTACCGCATACAATGGTAAAGGTCATGGCATGCATTCGCCTTTTGTATTTGATTTTATAAGAAATGTGCTGGCTGAAAATGATGAAAATTTTGATTACATAGAACAACTGCGAAGAAAATTATTACAAAATGAAACGGTAGTTGAAGTGGAAGATTTTGGTGCAGGTTCCTCCATTATAAAAAATAAACAGCGACAAATAAAACAGATAGCTGCTTCCTCTTTAAAAAAACCAAAGTATGCACGATTGCTGAACAGGATCATATCTTATTATAAAAAAAATGCTGTTTTAGAATTAGGAACTTCATTAGGAGTTACAACAATGTACTTGGCATCGGTGCCGGGTGTTCAGGTTCAAACCATGGAAGGTTCTGCAACAATTGCAGAATGGGCAAAAAATAATTTTAAGTCCTCAGGTTTATCAAATATTAAAATTATTACAGGAAATTTCGATCATAACTTAGCACCACTTTTACAGAACTTCCAACCAGATTTTATTTTCATTGACGGCAACCACCGTAAAGAACCAACTTTGGATTATTTCCGAAAAATAGTAAAGATTGCCCATGCAGATACCATCATCGTTTTTGATGACATTCATTGGAGCGAAGAAATGGAAGAAGCCTGGAATATCATCCAGCAGGATGAAGCGATCACGTTGTCAATCGATTTATTTTTTATCGGCATTGTTTTCTTCCGTAAAGAATTTAAAGTGAAACAACATCTGTGCATCAGATTTTAATTTTATCTTAGACGCAATTATAAAAAAATGACGATAGGCGTACTGAAAGAATCATCTCCCGAAACCCGCGTTTCACTATTACCGGAACATATTATCTTTTTAAAAAAGCTCAACGTACAGGTTGTGGTGGAATCTGGTGCTGGCAGCAATGCTTTTGCAAATGACGAAGCCTATATATCCTCCGGCGGAGAAATTGCAGAGCGCAATGTTGTTTTACAGGTTAGCGATGTCGTGTTATCTATTCATGCTCCGTCACCTACAGATATTAATATTTTAAAAGGGAAAGTATTACTCGGGCAATATTCGCCTTTATATAATGGTGCTCTTATGCAAGAATGGGCAACAACAGCTACTACTGTTTTCAGTATGGATATGTTACCCAGAACCACCAGGGCACAAAGCATGGATGTTTTAAGCAGTCAGGCAAATCTTGCAGGCTATAAAGCGGTTGTAACGGCAGCAGGTGCATACTCAAGATATTTTCCCATGTTAATGACCGCTGCGGGATCTATTCCCCCGGCCAAATTATTAATTCTTGGGGCAGGTGTGGCAGGTTTACAAGCTATTGCAACCGCACGAAGAATGGGAGCGGTAGTAGAAGTATTTGATACACGCCCTGCAGTGAAAGAAGAAGTGATGAGCCTCGGTGCTAAGTTTGTAGAAGTGGAAGGTGCGGCAGATGCGGCAAAGGCTGGTGGTTATGCAGTGGAACAATCCGAAGAATTTATGCAGCGACAAAAAGCCCGTATTGCCGAAAGCGTTGCAAAATCTGATATCATCATTACTA
The DNA here is from genome assembly GCA_046593675.1 of Ferruginibacter sp. Lineage (GTDB taxonomy): Bacteria > Bacteroidota > Bacteroidia > Chitinophagales > Chitinophagaceae > Ferruginibacter. The sequence goes on along the minus strand of JBKJSZ010000242.1, from coordinate 12,567 downwards.
CTGCACAAATTCCAGGGAAAAAAGCGCCCGTATTAATAACAGATGATATGCTGCGCTCAATGAAAAATGGTTCTATCATTATTGATATGGCTGCAGCCACAGGAGGAAATACTTGTGCTACTAAAAATAATGAATCGTTTAAAATTTACGGCGTTACCATTATTGGAAATTCTTCTCTTCCTTCCACAATGCCAAGCGATGCTAGTAAATTGTATGGAAAAAATGTGTTGAACTTCTTACAACTCATCACTACAAAAGAGGGAAATCTAAATTTAAATTTTACAGATGACCTGGTGAAAGGAAGTTGTATCACACACGAAGGAAAAATTATTCACGAAAGAGTACAGCAGGCAATGACTGCTTAAAATTAAAGATATGAATATTCCACAATGGATATCCCAGAATCAACAGATCATCTACATTGTTATACTAATGATTTTTGTTGGTATTGAAATTATTGGCCGTGTACCAAGTGTTTTACATACACCTTTAATGAGTGGTGCCAATGCTATACATGGTGTTGTAATTATTGGTGCTATCATCGTTATGGGCAAAGCGGAAACAGAAAATTATGTCGCATTGATATTGGGTTTTCTGGCAGTTGTGTTAGGAACGCTGAATGTGGTTGGCGGTTTTGTAGTCACCGACCGTATGTTGGAAATGTTTAAAGGTAAAAAGAAGTAAGGAAGCTGTTATGACTGAAAATATTTTAACTATATGCTATCTCATTGCATCCGTAACATTTATTGTAGGATTAAAAATGTTATCGCATCCATCCACCGCACGTAATGGAAATCTACTGGCGGCAGCCGGAATGACTATAGCCATTTTTGGAACCATCTTTTTGTACCAAGATGATGGTCATGCTTTGGGAAATCGCGTTTTTATTTTCGCTGCACTGGCTATAGGTTCTTTGATTGGATGGCTCGCTGCAAAAAAAGTGAAGATGACGGCAATGCCTGAGATGGTGAGTTTATTCAATGGTATGGGCGGCGCCTGTGCGATGCTGATCTCCTTAATTGAATTTAATCACCTAACAAAAAACCTGTCACCCGAAACGCTTTTATCTGAGGTAATTCCGGTAGGTCATTATATCGCTATCGTGGCAGGGCTCATCATCGGAAGTATTTCTTTTGCCGGTAGTGTGGTTGCTTATTTAAAACTCAGTGGTAAAATAAAAGATTTCAGTTTTAAAGGACAACATATTTTCAACATCGTTATTTTGATAATAACCGTTGGATGGTCTGTTTATACTTTTTTCAAAAGTGCAGATGAAGGTTCCTCTTTAGTGTATGTTATTTTACTTTTATCATTGGTGTATGGTGTATTCTTCGTGATGCCCATCGGCGGTGCAGATATGCCGGTGGTGATCTCGTTACTAAATTCTTTCACTGGAGTAGCTGCAGCAACGGGTGGTTTTTTATACGATAATAAAGTGATGCTTACCGGCGGTATTCTGGTAGGTGCGGCAGGAACCTTGCTGACAATACTGATGTGTAAGGCAATGAACAGAAGTTTGTTGAATGTGGTGATCGGTTCGTTTGGCGGCAATGCCGCAGCGTCGGATACTCAGAATGGTGAACAAGGCCATTATAAAGAAATACATTTGAACGATGCCGCTATGGTGATGAATTATGCCAATAAAGTACTGATTGTTCCTGGTTATGGATTGGCTGTTGCACAGGCTCAGCATTCATGCCATGAACTGGAGAAAATATTATTAGATAAAGGTGTGGAAGTAAAATATGCAATTCATCCAGTGGCAGGACGAATGCCAGGCCATATGAATGTGCTGCTGGCTGAAGCAGATGTATCCTATGAAAAACTGCTGGAAATGGAACAGGCAAATGAAGAATTTAAAACGTCTGATGTTGTGTTGATCCTTGGTGCCAACGATGTGGTAAATCCTGCTGCAAAAAATGATCCTTCGTCACCTATTTACGGAATGCCGATACTGGAAGTGGAGGAAGCAAAAACAATCATTGTTAATAAAAGAAGTATGAAGCCCGGATATGCCGGAATTGAAAATAGCTTGTTCTTTCAGCCTAAAACTTCCATGTTATTTGGTGATGCTAAAAAAGTGTTGCAGGATCTGTGTGCAGAAATTAAAAATGTATAAAGTATAAAGTTTTTTAATTGCCCATACCTTCCGCTTTATTAGAGAGTTTAAAAGATCTTCCCGGATATGATGAAGCCTCGTTTATACAGGTACACAACTCCGGTGAACAGGTTGTTTCTGTTAGACTTAATCCTTCAAAAAAAATTATTCCATCATTTGAGTTAAGCAAAAAAGTTCCGTGGACATCGGAAGGATATTATTTACCGAACCGGCCTTCTTTTACAACAGACCCGTTCTTTCACGGAGGTGCATATTATGTACAGGAAGCCAGCAGCATGTTTTTAGAATTTGCGATCAGGCAAACGTGTGATCTTTCCAGCTCTTTGAAAGTTCTGGATATATGTGCAGCACCCGGAGGAAAATCTACATTGATTCAATCCATTATTTCTGAAGACAGTGTATTGGTGTGTAATGAAATTATCAAACAACGTTCGGGTATTTTAGAAGAGAATATTACAAAATGGGGTGCCGCTAATGTAATTGTCACTAATAATAAACCATCTGACTTTACAAAGTTGGAAGGTTTGTTTGATCTTATTGTTGTAGATGCGCCTTGCAGCGGGAGCGGTTTATTCAGAAAAGATCCGGCAGCCATTGATGAATGGAGCATACATAATGTAAATATGTGCCAGCTGCGGCAACAGGTAATTTTACAGGATATTCTCCCTTGTTTAAAAGAAAATGGAATACTGATATATTCTACCTGCTCCTATTCCAAAGCAGAAGATGAGGAAATATTAACTTGGATCAATGCAACAGGTAATTGTGAATCTTTATTATTGCATCCTTCGCCTGATTGGAATATTGTTGAAGTCTCAGAAGGCGGATCAGGGTACAGATTTTATCCCGATAAAATAAAAGGAGAGGGATTTTTTCTGGCAGCATTCAGAAAAACCGGCGGTGATAATTTTGATAAACGGCCTAATAAACAAAAAGTATTCACAGAAATTTCGATAATAGAAAAATGGATCTCTACCAATGCGGATATGCAGTTTATCAGGCATAAAGATTCCGTGATCGCATTGCCGCAACAAACACTTTTCACATTACAATGGCTTGAAGGATTGTATATCAAAAAAGCAGGCGTAATGATAGGAGAGTTGATCAGGAAAGAAATTATTCCTGCTCATGCCCTGGCGTTGAGTAATTTGATAAATGAAAATATGGCATCAATAGAGGTTTCACTGGAAGAAGCCTTACAATTTTTAAGAAAAGCAGATTGGTCGCCCACATCAAATGTGCAGGGATGGATTGTAATAAAATACAAATCAGTTTCTTTGGGTTGGATCAAAGGAATAGGTAACAGGGTCAATAATTATTATCCTAAAGAGTGGCGTATCCTTAACAAGTAAGGAGCATGTCAAACCAACTAATTTCTGCATCTTTGCAGCGGTCATTTTGAAAATAAATCTTGTAATATCCATAGATTGTAAATCATCTCAAATGAAAAATATTTTATCAATATTGTTGTTTACGCCGTTCATTTCTTTCGCACAACCGAAAGTTTTAATGGTAGAAGGCTCTTCTTCTGAAATGTACCTTACTCATACCACCGGGCCGAAAGAAAATTATTATAGCATCGGAAGAATTTATAATATAAGTCCGCGTGTAGTTGCGCCATTTAATAAATTACAATTGGAAAGCGGATTGTCAATTGGGCAAACCATAAAAATCCCCTTAACAGAACAGAATTATTCCCCCGACGAAATAGTAGCTGAAGACGAAGTACTGGTGCCACTCTATTATAAAGCAAGGCCAAAAGAAACACTATCACAAATCGGCGTTAACCATAACAGCATCAGCGTTAGTTCTTTGAAAAAATGGAATAATCTTTCCGGAGAAAACATTACGCCGGGAAGTAACATCATCATCGGATATCTTAAAGTAAAAAAAGAATTGTCTTCTTTGGCTACACGTGCCATTAAATTAATACCGGTAACACCAAAAACAGAGTTGTCTGCAAGGCCAAATCCTGAGGTGGTTAATGAGCCGGTTATTAAATCAGAACCTGTAAAACCAGAAGTTGTAAAATCAGAACCCGTAAAAGTTTCTGCAGAAGTAAAAACGGTGCCCAGCCCTGTTCTGGTAAAATCAAATGACCGTTCTTTTAATGGTGGTGCATTCAAATCAATGTATCAATCATCAGGAAAAAATCAATCAGGTGTTGCAGGAGTTTTTAAAAGTACAAGTGGTTGGGAAGATGGAAAATATTATTGTTTGCATAACAATGCTAACCCTGGCACTATTATCAAGATCACCAATTCATCAAATAACAAAAGCGTTTATGCTAAAGTGCTGGATGTAATTCCTGATCTTCGTCAGAATGAAGGAATGCTGATCAGGATAAGTAATGCTGCAGCAGATGAATTAGGTATCTCCACCACAACTTTCGATTGTCAAATCAATTATTGAAAATAATATGAAAAAAATTCTTTTAAGTTTTTTTGTAGCTGCGATATCTATTACTTCGTTTGCACAGATATCAGAAACTATTGAATCTGATAGAAAAGCCTCAGAAAAGGTAGCGAAGGAAATTTCTATACCAAAAGGAATTATTGCCACACCTGTTAAAAATCAACAGCAAACAGGAACATGTTGGGCATTTTCCACCACTTCATTAGTAGAAAGCCAGTCTATTAAAAATAATGTAGGTGCTTTTGATTTGAGTGAAATGTTTACAGTTAGAAATATTTATATCGAAAAAGCTAAAAATTACATTTTAAGACAGGGAAAAGCGCAATTTGGAGAAGGAGGATTGGGACATGATATGATTCGATCGGTAGCTTTGTACGGTGCAGTACCGGAAGATATTTATACCGGCTTATATGGCGATTATACTTCTTTCAACCATACCATGATGGTGAAAGATCTGAAAAGTTATCTCGATACTTTACTAAATCATTTACCTGTACCTGCTGGATGGTTGAATGGCTATATAACATTGTTAGATAAAACCATGGGACCTCCACCGGTTTCGTTTGTTTATAAAAATAAAAATTATACACCACAAACATTTTCAAAAGACGTGTTACATTTTAACGCGAACGATTATGTGAATCTTACTTCTTTTTTACACCATCCTTTTTATCAGTCATTTATTTTAGAAGTTCCTGATAATTTCAGCAATGGCAATTATTATAATCTTCCTTTGAATGAAATGATGGATGCAGTGAAATCAACATTAAACAATGGTTATACCATTTTATGGGATGCCGACGTAAGTAATTTCGGTTTTCAGCCAGGCGTAGGTTATGCAAGATTTCAGCAGTCTAATAAAATTGGCGATAGTTCAATCAAAAAAAACAGTGAAATGGAATTGGCGTATGATGAAAAAGAACGCCAGCGTTTATTTGAGAATCTTACCACACAGGATGATCACCTGATGCACATTACCGGAACGGAAAAAGGTAAAGATGGGAAATTATATTTTATCGTAAAAAATTCTTGGGGCGATAATGGTCCTTTCAAAGGTTATATAAAAGTGTCAGAAGCTTATCTGGCCATGAATACTATCAGCATAATCGTTCCACGTGCAGGATTACCGAAAACTATATCCGACAAAATAAAATAGAATAAACAAAAAAATTCTTAGAAGCGTCTCTCAAGGACGCTTTTTTATTTAAAACGGTAGCCTCTTAAAAATTCAACAACCGGTAATTTTTTTTTCCCTTCTGCCTGTAATTCAATTATATCAATCCAGCCATTTGTACATGCGAATCTTAAATAATTTTTATGGTCAGTAATATAATCTCCTGTTGTAAGGTTGTGTGTTTCCAATATTTTAAGACTGCGAAATATCTTTAATTTTTTCCCATCTAAAAAAGTGAAAGCGGCGGGAACAGGCGATAAGCCTCTGATCAGATTGTGAACTTCTTCTGCTGGTTTATTCCAGTTGATCTCACATAATTCTGTGGTTAATTTGGGTGCATGTTGTATGGCCATCGGTGAATGTTGCGCAACAGGTTGTACAGAATTGTCACAAATGCCCATTAATGTTTTTAATAAAAGTTCTGCACCTGTTTCTTTCATCACATCATGCAGTTCACCGGCGTTTTCATTTTCTGCTATAGGAATTGAAGTTTGTAATAAAATATCACCGGTATCAATAGCCTGTTGTAATTTGAAAGTAGTGACACCTGTTTTGGTTTCACCATGTATAATCGCCCAGTTAATAGGCGCTGCACCACGGTATTGCGGCAACAGGGAACCGTGGACATTGATGGTTCCCATTGGTGGCATATTCCACAATAACTCCGGTAACATTCTAAAGGCAACTACCACCTGTATATCTGCTTTCAGATTTTTTAATTCTTCAAGAAATACCGGATTTTTTAATTTTTCCGGTTGCATTATATACAACTGATGTTGGGTGGCATATTGTTTTACAGCACTTTGTTGTAGTGTGAGTCCTCTTCCCGCAGGCTTATCCGGTGCGGTAATCACACCTACTATGTTACATCCGTTATCCAATAATTTCTTTAATGACGCCACTGCAAAATCAGGCGTTCCCATAAATACAATGCGTAAATCTTTCAATGACTTCATTATTCAAAATCTGGATACAATAAATATTTTTTTCTGATTTTTTTAAATGCTTTCAAATCAGCTTCCCAGCTTTTACGGATTTCTTTTTCTGTCATTCCGGATGTAATCTGTTTCATCAATCTGGTATTTCCGGCTAATTTATTAAAGAAATTATTTTTTAAAAAGAAAGAATCTTTTCCGGGAAACAACTTATAAGCATCCAATATATATTTTAGCTGGATTTGTTTACACAGTTTCTTCAACACCTGTTCTTTTTTGCCCGTTAAATTCCATCCATAACAAACCTGGTTATAGCATTTACTGTTCTTAGCTGCTTCATTAGGTTTCGGGGTAAATGCGAAAAGGTTTTTTGGCATTAACGGGTGTCCGATATATTGAAACGGTTTATCCGTTCCTCTTCCTTCGCTGAAAACAGTTCCTTCAAAAAAACAAGTGGAAGGATACAAATAAACAGATTGCATTTCCGGAAGATTGGGTGAAGACCGAACCGGCATTTCATACAAGGAAGTGTGATCATATTGTTTACACTTGATGATCTGAAAATGAAAAGGTGTATCTGCAGAATTTTTTGCATTGCGATAATAAGTTTCTCTGGCATTGGCAGCGGGCGTCAGCCATTTTTCTCCCGAGATCATCATCGCATATTCACCAATCGTCATTCCGTAAACAACAGGAACGGCTTGCATACCAATAAAAGACGCCTGGTCTTTCTCCAGAACAGGTCCATCTACATAAAATCCATTGGGATTAGGCCTGTCTAAAATCATTAAGGGAATACTATTTTCATAGGCTGCTTCCATATAATATTGTAGCGAAGAAATGTATGTAAAGAACCGCACACCAACATCCTGTATATCAAATAATAAAACATCTATATCTTTCAGATCTTCCTTTGTAGGTTTCTTATGAGAGCCATATAAACTAATAACAGGAATGCCGGTTCTTTTATCAATACCATCTTGCACTTTTTCGCCGGCATTGGCATCACCACGGAATCCATGTTCCGGGCCGAAAATTTTTACTACCCGAACGCCCGATTTAATTAAAGTATCAACCAGATGAGTTTGTTGAACCATACTTGAATGGTTTGCGAATACGCCAATAGATTTGCCTTTGAGCATAGGAACATACACCTCCATTCTTTCCGCACCGGGTATAATTCGTTTTTGTGCGTGGGATAATAACAAGTGTAAGATGGCACAAGTTGTGATAATTATTTTCATTAGTCGGGAGAAGATAATAGGTTTTTAATTTTTTTAATAACTTGCCGCCGCATTGGTAATACCAGTGTAAAATAAATCAAAATATCAACCAACGGTTTGTGTGGGTGCAACGTTGAATAAAACAATGTAAAATTAACAATATGAAACAGGTTAAAGAAGGTGATGTAGTGAAAGTTCATTACACGGGTAAATTAACTAACGGTGAACAATTTGATTCTTCAGTGGGTAGAGATCCACTTGAATTCACTGTTGGTGCCGGTCAGATGATCAAAGGTTTTGATATGGCTTTACCCGGAATGAATGTAGGAGATAAAAAAACAGTAAATATTGCTGCTTTGGATGGATATGGTGAAAGAAGTGAAGATGCCATCATAGAATTTCCAAAAGAAAATGTACCTGCAGAAATGGTTCTGGAACCCGGAATGCAATTGACTTTAAGTAATGAACATGGTCAGCCGGTTCCTGTTGTAGTAAAGGAAGTAAAAACGGATGTAGTTATATTAGATGCCAATCACTTTCTGGCAGGCCAGGAATTGGTATTTGATATCGAATTAGTGGAAATTGGACAATAAAAGCCAACAGTAATTTTTATAGGCAGCTGTAAAAGCTGCTTTTTTTTGCTCTTTTGTTTTCGATTATGTTTGCAAAAAAAAGAATGATCGAAATAGATGTACACGCACTCACTGAGCGCTTTATGCGTTATGTTCAGGTCGACACACAAAGCGATCCCGAAAGCGATGCTTTTCCTTCAACAGAAAAACAAAAAGACCTTAGTAAAATTCTTTACCAGGAATTATTGCAATTAGGTTTGAAAGCGGAGCTGGATGAATTCGGATATGTATATGCAACGATTCCATCCAATTCCCCTAAAAAAAATATTCCTGCTATTGCATTTTGTTCGCATGTGGATACCGCACCCGATTGCAGTGGCAAAAATGTAAAACCGATCCTTCATAAAAAATATAATGGAGAAGATATAACATTGCCCGATGATGTTTCTCAGGTATTGAGTGTAAAAAATACTGCGTATTTAAAAAATCATATCGGAAAAGATATCATCACCGCAAGTGGTAATACGTTGTTGGGTTCAGATGATAAAAGTGGTGTGGCCATCATTATGCAGGCTGCCACATATCTTGTAAATCATCCCGAAATAATTCACGGGGAAGTGAAAATTATTTTTACGCCGGATGAAGAAGTGGGAAAAGGAACGGCTAAAATAGATATGAAAAAAGTTGGGGCTGAATTTGGTTACACTTTAGATGGTGGAGAAGCGGGAAGCCTCGAAGATGAAACATTCAGTGCCGATGCATCATCTATCACCATACATGGAGTGATCGCACATCCGGGATATGCAAAGGATAAACTGGTGAATGCAATGAAAATTGCGGGTGCAGTACTTGATGCATTGCCGAAGTTGGAATGGAGCCCGGAAACCACAGATAAAAAACAGGGTTTTGTTCATCCGGTTGCTTTAAATGGTATTGCAGAAAAAACAATAATTGGTTTTATCGTAAGGGATTTTGATTCGAATAAATTACAAGATCATCATGATCGTTTAAAAAAATTGGCGGAATCGGTTGTTCAGCAATTTCCCGGTGCCTCCATGGAATATAAAAAACATGAACAATACCGCAATATGAAGGAAGTGCTGGATCTGCATCCTCAGGTTGTATCGTACGCAGCGGAAGCAATACGCAGAACCGGTTTAACCGTTCATACAGAAAGTATCAGAGGAGGAACGGATGGCAGCCGCTTAAGTTTTATGGGAATGCCTTGTCCTAATATATTTACCGGTATGCAGAATATCCATAGCAAATTAGAGTGGATTGGTGTACAGGATATGGTGCTGGCTGCACAAACCATTGTGCATCTTTGTGGTGTGTGGGAAGAAAACAGTTGATGCCCCGCACGTTTAATTTAATAACTTACACAAAATAAGTATATGCAAAACGTTATTCAATACTGGTACATTATCGTTGTATTGCTTTTAATTTTTTCTGGATTGTTTACGGTTAATCAGGGAACGATTGCGGTAATAACCCGTCTCGGAAAATTCGTAAGTATCCGCAGGCCGGGATTGAATTTTAAAATTCCTTTCCTGGATCAGGTGTATAAAAGAGTAAGTATTCAGAACCGTTCCGTTGAACTGGAATTTCAAGCCGTAACCATTGACCAGGCGAATGTATATTTCAAAAGCATGTTGTTATACAGTGTGCAAAATTCAACAGAAGAAACGATCATGAAAGTTGCTTTCAAGTTCATCAGCGATAAAGACCTGATGCAGGCATTGGTAAGAACGATCGAAGGAAATATCAGGGCTTTTGTTGCTACAAAAAAGCAGGCGGAAATTTTGATTCTCAGAAGAGATATTGTGGAATTTGTAAAAGAACATGTTGATCAGTCGCTGGAAGATTGGGGTTATCATTTGCAGGATCTGCAGATCAATGATATTACTTTTGACCAGGCCATTATTGAGAGCATGAGTAAAGTAGTGGCGTCAAATAATTTAAAAGCTGCTGCAGAAAATGAAGGACAGGCTTTGCTGATTACCAAAACAAAAGCCGCAGAAGCAGAAGGTAATGCAATCAAAATTGCGGCAGAAGCGGAAAGACTTGCAGCACAATTACGCGGACAAGGAGTAGCGTTGTTCCGGGAGGAAGTAGCCAAGGGTATGAGTAATGCTGCTTCAGAAATGAAACAGGCAAACCTTGATACCAATGTTATTTTATTCAGCATGTGGGTGGAAGCCATTAAAAATTTTGCAGAATATGGAAAAGGTAATGTGATCTTTCTGGATGGCAGTAGCGATGGAATGGAGAGAACCATGCGCCAGATTATGGCGATGCAGGAATTAAAAGACAAAAATTAAAATAAGGAATGCCTTTTTTTAAACAAGATAATCCGGTTCAATTTCCAACTACAGACGGAAAATTAATTGAAGAACATTTCGGCATGGCAAGTACATCCGGCAAAGATCTGAGTATTGCTCACATGGTGGCGCCTCCGCATTGGAGCGAACCTTTTCAGCAACCGGAATTTGATGAATATACATTGGTAAGCCGTGGGCAAAAACAATTTGAAATAGATGGTGAAAAAATCATCGTTCATGCCGGTGAAAGTATTCTTATAAAAAAAGGAAGTCGTGTACGTTACAGCAATCCTTTTGAGGAAGAATGTGAATACTGGAGTGTTTGCCTTCCGGCATTTTCAATGGAAGCCGTTCATCGTGATGCAGATTAATTAACAAATTGTTGTACCACCGTTCGGTATAGATTTATTTTATTGCATTAATACTAACCAAGCGTACTAAATAAATTTCATGTTTACATTTTTCTTACAGACCGATACCTTATCAACAACAGCAGTTTCCGGAGAACAGGTTGAATCTGTCTGGAGTTTACTGAGTAAAGGCGGCCCGTTAATGATTCCGCTTTTTATATTATTTGCTTTGGCTGTTTTCTTTTTTATTGAACGATTACTGGTGATCAGAAAGGCAGGAAAAGTAGATGAGAATTTTATGAGTATCATTCGTGACCATATCACCAATGGAAATATTGCCGCCGCAAGAAGTCTTACAAAGAATACACATCATCCGGTTGCCAGAATGATTGATAAAGGCATTCTGAGAATTGGAAAACCAATTGATGCCATCGAAAAAAGTATGGACAATGTTGGAAAACTGGAAATGTATAAAATGGAAAAGAATCTGGGAATGCTTTCTGTTATTTCCCGTATTGCTCCCTTGTTTGGTTTTGTGGGAACCATAGTAGGTCTTGTTTTATTATTGAAGCAATTTGCAACCATCGCCAATCCATCTATCAGCCAGATTGCAGATGCGATGTATATAAAATTGATTACTTCTGCAAGCGGGTTAATTATTGGTATGTTGTCCTATCTCGGGCACAGTTATCTGGATACACAAATTAACAGAACCGCCAACAGGATGGAAGCAGCAAGTTTCGAATTTATAGATATGCTGCAAGAACCAACGCGTTAATCATTTTAAGAAATTGTAACTGAACAAATGGGCCTTAGAAAAAATAAATTAAGAGAAGAACATTCAGAAGTGGACACTGGTCCGTTGAATGATATCTTATTCATATTACTGATGTTCTTTTTAATGATCTCTACGCTGGCCAATCCAAATGTGATTAAAATGAGTGTTCCAAAAGCTAAGAGTGACACCAAGCAAAAACAAAGTGTGGTGGTAAGCATCAGTAAAGACAAAAAAATATTTGTTGGATCTAAATTTACTTCCACCGATTCTCTGGAATCAGCATTACGTAAATATATTAATGAAGGTGATAGTGTAAAACCTGCCATTGTTATCAATGCCGATTCCATTGCTCAATGGGGTGAGGTAGTAAGAGTGATGAAAGTTGCCCGCAAATTAGGCGCAACCACTTCAGCCACCGTTACGGGCAGTGAATAGCTGTTACAATTCTTAATTTTCCAAACAAATCTTTTACAACTTTTGTTTCATAACCGTTATTTCTAAAATAATCTGCAACAGCTGTGGCATATTTTTCATGTACTTCCATAAAAATTTCTCCGTTTTTTGATAAATGTTTTTTACCGAACAAAGCAATTTTTTCATAAAATAATAACGGAGATTCATCCGCTACAAATAATGCCAGGTGAGGTTCATATTGCGAAACATTTTTCTCCAGCGATAAC
>JBKJSZ010000203.1:0-5251 GCA_046593675.1 Ferruginibacter sp. | reverse complement strand
GTTATCGGAAATAAAGGCTGAATATTTAGATCCTGAGTTGATAAGGAGAACCGAAGAACAGATCAATGCAAAAAAATCCGGTATAAGCTCTTACAAGGGAAAAATGAGTACAGCCGACAATCAGATTGATGCCTTACAAAAAGTATTGAATGCAAAGTTGAATCAATTACAAAATAAACTCATACAGGCGAATGCGAAACTTTTATCTGACAGTATGGAAATGATTGCTGCACAAAATGATTTTAAAATTGCAACACTTCAATTCAAAAGACAAAAGAACATGTACGACAGCGGCCTTGTTTCTTTAACTCAATTGGAACAAAGAAACCAATCGTTTCAAACAAGCATCGCAAAAAAAGTAAGTGCAGAAAACAAATTCATAGCATCAACCCAGGAAATAAATATTATTAGAATTGAGTTTAATGCTTTGCAACAGGACAATCTGGAAAAGATTTCAAAAGCACAAGGCGACAAATTCAGTTCTATGTCTATGGTTGCAAGTGGTGAAGGCGATATAGCTAAACTAAAAACCCTGTACGCAAGTTATGTGATAAGAAATGGTATGTATGCAGTTATTGCCCCGCAGAAAGGACAAATTGTAAAAGCGATTACGTCTGGTATTGGCGAAATAATAAAAGAAGGAGAAAATATTGTGCATATTGTACCGGATGAAATTGAATATGCTGTTCAATTATATATACGCCCTGTAGACCTTCCCTTAATTTCACCAGGACAAAAAATAAGGTTCCTGTTTGATGGATTCCCGGCAGTTGTATTCAGTGGCTGGCCAAAAACATCGTATGGCACATTTGGTGGAGAGGTATCTGCCGTGGAAAGTGATGTAAGTGTAAACGGAAAATTCCGGGTATTGATAAAAGAAGATACCGCTGACAGAAAATGGCCTGCGGAATTAAGAATCGGAACAGGAGCCAATGGAATTGCACTTTTGAAGAATGTTCCAATATGGTATGAATTATGGCGAAATATCAATTCTTTCCCACCCGATTACTATAAGATCAAACCCTCAGAAGAAAAAAAATGAAAATTATAATCCTTTGCATTTTAATGATTCTCGTGTTCAAATGCCACGCACAACAAAAAATATTTACAGAAGTTGAATTTTCAAACGTTATACGGAAATTTCATCCTATTGCAAAACAAACTGCCTTACATATAGATATCGCAAAAGCGAATATTACCATTAGTAAAGGCGCTTTCGATCCGGTTCTTAGTGGAGATTATGCCAATAAAGATTTTGACGGAATTACTTATTATCATCATAAAAAAACCACGCTGAATATTCCAACCTGGTATGGTATTGATTTGTTCACAGGTATTGAAAATATGTCGGGTGCAAGAATAAATCCGGAAGAAACAAAAGGCAACCTTTCATTTGCAGGATTTAAAGCACCGGTTCTGCAGAACTTTGTTATAGATACAAGAAGATCGGCATTGCGGCAGGCAAAAATATTCCATGCCTTATCTGTTGTGGAACAAAAAATTGCCTTGAATAATTTACTGGAAGAATCCTTGAAATATTATTGGGAATGGTGGGAACACTATCACCGCGTACAATTATTAGAAACGATTCTGGAAAATGCACAACGCCGTTTTATGATGGTTCACACTGCTTATTATTTTGGCGAGCGTGCAGCTATTGATACTTTAGAAGCTTATACACAAGTGCAGAATTTTTCAATCAGACTTAATGAAGCAAAAATGGAATTTTCAAATGCACAATATCAACTTTCTGCCTTTTTATGGACAGATAAGGTTACACAATATGAATTGCCACCAGATGTAATACCACAATCATTAATCAATCAGGAATTAAAGTTGGATAGTTTTATGGCTGCTGCGTTATTTCATCCTGAACTTATTGCCTATCGCTATAAACTGGATGCTTTAAAAATTGATAAAAAATTAAAATTTCAATTATTACTGCCTGAACTGGATATAAAATATAATCAGATCGCAAAAAATTATTCAGACATTAGCAAAGGCCCATGGTTTCAAAATAATTACAGATATGGAATATCTTTTTTGATTCCATTACGATTGTCTGAAGGACGTGGAGAATTTAAAAAAGCAAAATTAAAAATCGCCTATACTCAACTGGAACAATCTAATAAAGAAGTTACCATACTAACAAAGCTGAAGCAATATAGCAATGAATGGTTTCAAACCCGATCACAGATAGAGATGCAGGAAAAAATAGTGAACAATTCTTTCTCTTTACAACTTGCGGAAGAAACTTTATTTGCCAATGGTGAAAGTTCCCTGTTTCTTATTAACAGTCGTGAATTACGGAAAACGGAAGCGGAGATAAAGAAGATAGAATTACAAAAGAAAAACCAGACCGCACTGATCAAATTAAAAGCCGCCGCCGGATTGTTTGGAAATACATTCTAACATTTTAGTTTTTCAGCAACGTCAGTTTGTAAAAAACAATTGAAACTATTCATTAATCGTTTCATAACGATTTCCGGATCAAAATAAAAAAAGGGATAAACAAAAAAATCTTGTTTATCCCTTCAGCGGAGAGCGAGGGATTCGAACCCCCGGACCAGTAACAGTCAACAGTTTTCAAGACTGCCGCAATCGACCACTCTGCCAGCTCTCCGCGGCAAAAATAAGGGCATGATAGTGCACAGCAAAAAAAAATATGTACTTAATTGAAAAATATTTCCAACAGCTATGCAAGTTTACCTGATAAATAATCGCTGAAACCTTGTCCTGTTTTGATTTACAAAGCCATACAATTTTTCAAAACGCATCAGACATTACCTTAAATATTAATTTCAATGATGTAGCCGGAAAGGTATAACTGGAGGAAAACTATAAATTATGTTCACATAACTTAAAACTCTTTATAGAATAAATGGCTACATGAAAACCTCGTTTAGATTTCCTTTTCCTTTACCAACACAAGGTCATTTACTGCAACCGTGATCGGTATTACTCCCACCTGTAACACCGCTTTTTTACCTCTTATTTCTTTAACAATTCCAACCTGGCGGTTTTGTTTCATCTTTACCTTATCTCCTATTTTAATATCACCTCCAATTTCTTCAAATTTTTCATTCAGTTTTTTTTGTTGTTTTTCATGCACCATTTTTTGTTTCTGATCAAACAGTAAAGATTGCATGGCTTTCATGGCTTCTGTTTTATCATCGGCTTTTCTCCATTCAATTACCATTGCTTTTAATTTGCGTTCCATGTCTTTCAGATAATCCAGTTTACTTTCCGATAATTTATTACGTTGTTTCAAACGTTCTATTTCCTGTCGGTGATTTTCCTTCTCTATAGCAGTTTTCATTTCTTTTTTTAACTGCTCATTGTGCTGCAATAAAGTATTTAGTTGTTTTTTATCTTCCTCTATTTGTTGAAGATCCTGTTCTGTTCTGTTTAATAATTTATCTAATTTAAAATGATCTTTCTCTACTATTTTTCTTGCACGTTCTATCAGTTTTTTATCAAGTCCGATTCGTTCTGCTATGGCAAAGGTGTAAGAGCTTCCCGGTTTGCCCACTTGAAGTTTATACAGAGGTAAAAGATTTACTTCATCAAACTGCATGGCACCATTTACAATTCCTTTCACTTTATTAGCCATGATTTTTAGATTCAGGTAATGCGTTGTAACGATCCCTATGGCATGTTTAAACGCCAGTTCTTCCATGATGATTTCAGCAAAAGCACCGCCTAAATTCGGATCACTTCCACTTCCCAGTTCATCAATAAAAAAAAGAGTTTTTCCGTTTGCATTTTCCATAAAATGTTTCATATTCTTCAATTGCGAAGAATAAGTACTCAATTCAAATTCGAGACTTTGTGTATCGCCTATATGAATCATTAACTGCTTAAAAATTCCCATCTCAGAATCCGGACTAGCAGGAATAAGTAATCCAGATTGCAACATTACCTGTAACAATCCAACCGTTTTTAAAGTAACCGTTTTACCTCCTGCATTAGGTCCGCTGATAACTAAAATTCTTTGTTCGCTATTTAAAAGAAGATTAACTGGAATGGTGGGTTTATTTGCTTTACGATTGTATAATAAGAGCAATGGATGTACTGCATTTACAAGCCGGATAACAGATTTATCACTTAACATAGGCAACTGCCCATTATATTCAGCAGCAAGTTTTGCTTTTGCAAAAATGAAATCAAAATCACCTGCCATGGAATAATACGTTTGTAATAATGGAGCGTACACATTTAATTGAGCAGTGAGTTGTTTGAGTATCCTGTTTACTTCACGTATTTCTTCATATTCCAACGAAAAAATTGCATTGCTGATTTCGGTGGTTTCTTCAGGTTCAATAAAACTTGTTCTGCGGCTATCGCTTTCTCCATGCAACACACCTTTAATCATTCTTTTACTTTCTGCAACAACGGCTAATACCCGCCGCCCGTTCATAAAACTTTCTTCAATATCAGCCAGGTAACCCTGCTTATTTAATTTACTTACAATCCTATCAAATAATTTCCGGAGTTCATTTCTTCTGCGGTATAAATTCATTCTGATGGAAGACAGTTCCGGGCTTGCGGAATCTTTTACAATGCCGGCCTCATCTAATACCGCTTCTATCATTTCCTTTATCCCTTTCTCATAATAACTGTCATGGATTACCTGACTTAAATAAGGATTTCCTTCTCTTCTTTCTGCATTGAACCAACGGTAAATATTGGCTGCATTGGCTGATAGTTTTACGATCAATAAAAATTGCTCCGAGCTTAGAGTGGCTCCGGGAATGGATAATAATTTCAATTCGCGGGAAATGGAGTTGGGAAATTCATTAGGAAAATATTCGCCGGAATCTATTAAAACTTTATACTCATGCGTTTGATACAATGCTGTTTCTAAAAATTCTTTTTTTGTATGTATGATAAGATTTTGGGCTTTATCTCGAGACAGATCCATTTTGCAATGTGCAGCTAATAACTCTTTTACCTTGTTGAATTCTAATTGTTGTAGTGTTGATTCCGGAAATAGTTTCATGTTTCTAATAAGATGCAAAGGTAATTCCAGAACAATTCATATTTACAACGTGCTTTGCTATTCAATCTCCGGATTACGCATTATTTTCAGTTTTTTCATGAGTGGGGCCCTTCATTTAAAAATTTCATAGTGTTTTATCTCTACAATAAAAAAAATCAGCCCCTGTTTTCGTAGGGAATTAGGTGCGAAGTGTTCGCTGATCTATTCTTTGGCACTGGTGTTGAGTAATAAAGGAACACGACTGCAATA